>NZ_JAAHGK010000892.1:0-3270 GCF_010672505.1 Okeania sp. SIO2B9
TAATCTCGATAATAAGCATCAAAAAATCATTGAATTTATTTCCGATATATGTATCGAATATGGGATGTTAGTAAGTTGTGTTTATGTGAGTGAATCTCAATTTCAACAAGAGAAAAGTCCCTTATTATTGAATATTCATCAAGAAGGTATTTTCCTGTGAATATTGAACAACAACAATGATTACAAAAAGCTAGGGAGAGCTTACAAGCTGCTCAACTTTTAGTCGATCATAACTTGGCTGCTTTTGCTGCTGCGAGGGCTTACTATAGTATGTTTTATATTGCGGAGGCTTTTTTGTTAGGAGAAGGATTAACATTTTCTAGTCATTCTGCTGTTATCTCTGCTTTTGGTCGAGAATTTGCTAGGACAAAACGTTTGCCTGTAGAATATCATCGCTATTTAATTAATGCTCAAGAAAAACGTACAGAAGCAGATTATAATCTTAATCCTAATATTACAATAGAACAGACTCAATGCATTATTAATGAAGCTGAAGAAATGCTTGATTTTGCTCATAATAATATTGATTTAATTTAATAAAAAATCAGGTTATGTAGTTATGAATATCATCTTAAGTCCACAACAATAAAAGTTTATTCAATCCCAAATTGCCAAGGGAAAATATACCAATATTGAGGAAGTTATTGATTCGGCTTTAAAGCTATTAGAAAAACAAGATTATGAACAATGGCTTGATGAAACTCCCCCAAAAGTTCAGGTAGGTTTAGAACAATTAGAAAAGATTGTGTCTGACATAAAAATTATTGTTCCTTAGTTATTTATTAATTGATTTTTCAATTTCAGATAATCTCTGAGTTTAAGGTAACAGTCTACTGTAAAGCAGCAAGGATATCGTCTCTTTCTAAATCATCATAGTCTTCAAGAATTTCCTCAATAGTCATGCCACTACTCAGCAATTCTAGTATAAATTCTACGGGATAACGCAATCCCAGGAGGCAGGGTTTTCCGTGACAGATGTTTGGGTTAATAGTGATTCTTTCTAGGAGGTTTTTATTGATCATTTCTTCTATTGTTAGTTAGTTGAAACTATAAACCAAAAGCTCCTTCCTAGGAATGGGTATATTTGAGCATTACATAATAATATGACAATATAACACAAAAAAGGAGCTTACTTTGGCAGTAACTTTTAATTATCTCTCAATTTCTCAACAGAAAAACTATGTATAAAAAAAATAGGTAGACGATTTCGTAAAATCCCCTACCTAATAAAAAGTTTATCCCTGCATCCGCGACAAAATCCCTGTCTTGCTCCCCTAATTTAAACTTATAAATTTTTCTGTTTATTCTTAGCAAATTTCAATAATTCTTGAGCTTTTTGATAATAAGTTGTTCCTGGTTTCACATTCTCTAACTGATTAATAATAGATTGAATTGTACTAGCAAGTAGACCCTGGTTAGAATTATCATCAACAGCATACCTTTGCCAATCAGCTATCAAATTTTTAGCCTGTTTAAAAGCTTGCCCTGACTGTTTTTCTAACTGTAGTCGCATTTTCACATTAGCTAAATTAACTTGATATTCTGCTAATTTTGTCTGTGCTTCTAAATAACTAGGGTTATCTACTGATACTTTCTGCAATTGACTAATTGCTTGTTCCCATAAACTCGCCACCAGTTGCCACTGTTGTTCTGGATGGGGTGCATTTTGGGAAGCTCTAGCTGCTTCAAAACCAAATTTTTTGGCTACTTCCATTAGAGTGAAACTCCGCTTACTTCCCTGAGTTAGACCTGCCTCTTTTTTGAAATCTCGCTTAGTCGCTGCTAATTTAGGTTTCACCATTTTTCCAGCGAGAGTAGTTGGTGGAATTTGTTCTAACTTATCTATTGCTGCTTGCCACTGAGCGATCGCCTCATTTTTTTCTGTTGGAGTTGTCGCTTGCTGATACTGCTGTTTAGATATTTTAACTGTTTGCTCTGCCTCTTTTAACAATGTTTGAGCATTTTTTTCTTGAAACGCCTTTGCCTCAATTTGTCCTACCCTTTTTCTCGCCCTTTCAAATTCATCTAGAGTAAATCGCCAAGTACAACTAAAAAAGGTGCAATATCTTGGGGGATAATAACCTAAAAACCATACTGGTAAACCATCTAAGTGTTTTTGTGCTTCAGCAACTCTCTGCGTTCCCAAATTAATATCGGCGCTGGAAGTTGCTTTATTGATCAGTTGATCTGCTTGTTCCGTTTTAGCGATCGCCTCTCGGTAGTTACGATCCATGCTTATGTAGCTTGGTAACAATACCATCGGTGCTACTCTTGCCACTGGTCTCCGAACCATAGGAAAAGGTAAATTTGCTACCCAGACTAAACCAGCTACTCCTAGAGCAGCTAAACCTGCTAACTGAAATAAAATTACTTTTCCTGCGGGATGATTTTCCCTTGCTGCTTTTTTGAGAACTTTTTCGCTAAAGGTAGGATATTGGTCTACAATTAGTTCTCGTAATTCCTCTAATTTAGCAGGTTCGCCAGATTGCATCCGTAGTTTTTCCAATCGCTTCAGAACTATTTTCTGGCCTATTTCACCTGTGAGGTCTTCTTTTGATAATTTTTTGATTTCTTCACTTAATATTTCGTAAGCATAGTTATGGAGACGTGGCATATTTTAACCTCTAGATTATAATCATTTTTAGTTTAAGCGTAATTTTTTAATTAGTCATCAGCAAAACTATCAATATTTCTTGATAAATTTAGCAGCATAAAGTAAAAATATCTGTAAAAATACTGATTTATTTTGAAACAGAAGTTTGACTTTTGAACGCCTATCTATATAGACCTCTCCGAAAAAGAGAGAGTAGGAAGTAGGGAGTAGGGGGAAATAATTAATGATTTATGGACGATAATTGATTTGATTTTTAATTATCGGAGATGTCTATTAGGTAGAGAATTTTGGAAAATATTCTACCTAATATTTGGAATAAAAAACCTCATCCGTGCATCCGTGAAAAAATCCCTGTTTGCCTCTAATTTCAACTTATAAATTTTTCTGTTTATTCTTAGCAAATTTCAATAATTCTTGAGCTTTTTGATAATAAGTTGTTCCTGGTTGAACATTCTCTAACTGATTAATAATTTCCTGTAACTTACTAGCAAGTAAACCTCGATCAGAATTATCAACAGCATATTTGTGCAAATCTGCAATTAAATCTTTACCTCGCTTAAAAGCTGTTCCTGACTCCTTTTCTGCTTGTAAACGCATTTTTGCTTCGGTTAGTTTTACCTGATATTCTGCCAATTTAGTTTGTGCTGCTACATAAC
>NZ_JAAHGK010000893.1:0-3254 GCF_010672505.1 Okeania sp. SIO2B9
TAAGAATATCTCAAGTCTAGGATTTTTTGTTCTGGTTTCTATGCTTCTAAAAAAGGTATATTTAAGCAGGAAAATATAGATTGGTTTTTGGGGAAGTTACGAGAAGGAGAATCAGAAATACTTTATATATGGGCAGCAGATCAACCAATCCTCAACTACATGGTAATGCGGTTAAATTTGAAAGTAGATAATTTGGCTATTAGTCTGTCTCCTAATGAAAAAACAGGTAACAGTGTTACCTCGAAACATTTTGAAGAGCAAGACCATATTGTTTACGATCGTGGTAAGCGGTTAACATATCTTCACTACATTGGAGTTTCATCTAAAGCATTTACTAGAGTTTGTGAAGGAGAAAATTTAGATTTTCCCTATAGAGAGATATTTTTACACTATCGCTATCTACATGAACCGGAGAAAAAACCTAAGTTTATAGGGAAACCAAAACCTTATAATCCTCCACCAAGTTTAATCGATAAAATATTCAAGAAAATAGGATTATCAAGTTGAGGATAAATTACAATGAAAGGAATTTATATTGTTGCTAATGATAAGGTACTTGATAACACAATTGCTCTGCTGAAAAGTATCAGATTATATGATTATGATACTCCAATTATGATGATTCCTTTTGATGAAAATTATCAGCAGGTAGCAGAAATAGTCACAAGTAAATATGGAGTAGAAATTTATCCAGATTTAGAATTTGTAAATAATCTTTGCAACAATTTGTATAACATTTTTGGTCAAGGCTTTTTTAATACTCCTAACAAACAAAAAAAACAAGCTTGTTGGTTTGGACCATTCGATGAATTTCTCTATATTGATGTTGATATTGTTGTATTTGAAAAAATAGCCGATAATCTCAAATATTTAGAAGATTATGACTTTTTGTGTTGCGACTATCAATATTTAAGTGGAATAAAAAACGTCTTCACATCCAAAGTTATAGAAAAAAAAATCTTTACTGAAGAACAACTTAAAAATGTGTTTAATAGTGGGTGGTGGGCATCAAAGAAAAACCTGTTTACAGAAAATGAATTATATGAAACCTTTGCCGAATGTGCTGCCCATACCGAATATTTTGACTTTTCTGAAAAAACCACAGACCAGCCTATTTTTAACTATATAGTATTAAAACATATTTCTCGGCGATTAAATCTAGTCCGCCGACCCGAAGGCAAAGGTCCAGGAAGTTGGGCAGGTAGTCCCCATTTTCAACGAGAAGGCGATCGCTTGATTGACCCTAAAGTAGGTAAACCTGTACAATATTTACATTGGGCAGGTTTTCGGATTGAACCAGGATGCCCTTATTGGGATATTTGGGAGCATTATCGATATTTGGGCGAAGCTAAACCTACTTACTATCCTCAAAAAACTGAAAAGAAAAAAAGTCTAGGAGCAAAATTTATTGATAAGGTCAAAAATATAGGTCGGCAAATGAAGAAAAGCTAGGGTCATTTTAGTTATCAGTACCTCCGCTTTCAGTCTTAGGCTTGAAATCCAAAATTTTCTTTCTTTCCCCCTTAAAAGGGCAGGGTCAATTTATTGTCACTAGAGAAAAATTATGGGGAGATGGGGAGATGGGGAGATTCTTTAGATATTTGCACAATTAAATGTATTTCATATCCATATAAATATTCTCTGACGACAAAGAATTAGCCCTGCCTTCAAAAGGGAACCTTGAGGCCTTATTTCTTGGTCAGAAAAACAGCAGAATAAATTTGAATATATTTTAGATTATTTGGAGTCATAAAAAAAACTATGGCTAAAATAAATTTACCCCTTTAAAGATGCGGATACTTGAAATCCGAAATGTCCTTTTTTTTCCTTCAAATGAGAACCTTGAGACCTTATTTCTTGGTCAGAAAGATTTGAATTTTATTATCGGTGAGGACTTTTCAGTAAGACTAATAGGAAAATATTATGAGTCGTGGCATATATATCACTGCAAATGACAAAGTCATAGAACAAGGTATTGCTCTATTAAAAAGTATCCGTAAGTATGATAGTGACACACCAATTATTTTGATTCCCTATGATAATAATTATCAAACAGTCGCAGAATGTTTTTCGAGAGATTATGGGGTCAAAATTTATCAAGATTTAGAATTGATTAAAAGATTATCAAATAAACTAAAACAAATTTTTGGTAATAAATTTTTTGCCAGACCAAATCAGTTTCATAAGCAAGCTTGTTGGTTTGGATAATTTGATAAATTTTTATACATAGATACAGATATTGTTGTTTTTGATAAAATTATTGATAATCTAAACTATCTAAATGAATATGATTTCTTGTGTTTTGATTATCAACATTTAGGCGGAATGAAAAATGTATTCACCCCAGAAATTTATCAAGTTTTTAGTCAAGATGAACTTAAGGATATTTTTAATGGAGGATGGTGGGGATCTAAAAAAGGTCTAATTTCAGAACAATATTTGTATGATATACTTGCTCAATGTGCCACTCATCCAGAATACTTTGATTTTTCTCAGAAAACTTCCGATCAACCAATTATTAATTATATGATTTTGAAGCGAATTAAAAAGCGTTTCAATATTGTTCGCAGACCAGGAAAAGCAGCAGGAAGTTGGGCAGGTACATCACATTTTCATCGAGAAGGTGATAAACTTATAGACCCGACTGTGAATCAACCTTTAGACTATCTACATTGGGCAGGAATTCGGATTTCACCAGAGTGCCCTTATTGGGATATTTGGGAGCATTATCGATATTTGGGGGAATCTAAACCAACCAACTATCCCCAAAAAACAGAGAGGAAAAAAAGTTTAGGACAAAGAATCTGGAATAAAGTAAAGAAAAGTATTAACTTTTGAAAGGAAAAACTATGAGTAATAGCACTAAAGATTTTTGTTTTTGTACTTTGGTTCTAGGTCAAAGATATCGTGAAATTGCTAAGGAATTAATTAGAGATTTAGAAAAATATTCTCCAGGCACATCATTAGTAATTTGCACAGATGAACCAGATGATTTTAGTAAATACCAAAACGTTATCGCTTTCAAGCATCAGCAACAAGGGATTTTATTTTGCTTTAACGATCGACGGTTTGTGTTTCAAGCAGCTTTATCATTATTCAGGGTAGCTATTCATATTGATGCGGATACAAAAATTGTAGATACCATACCTGAAGATATTAAATGGAACCCTGGAATCACTGGAGGTCGAGGAAATTTAGTGCAACCTTTTTTAAATCTGCAAATCTGTGAGAATGATATTTGTTGAAGTGCTGCA
>NZ_JAAHGK010000894.1:0-3250 GCF_010672505.1 Okeania sp. SIO2B9
TAATTAGTAGTTGAAATGAGTTTAAACTCTTAAATAGCATAGGATTCAACCAAATAAAAATCCATTTTTCTGAGAATTGCTTTTTTGTATTCTCATAATCCTTGCGTAAAATTCTACCTCAATAATTTATCAATTCAAACCTGACAGAGCAATATAATCTCGATATCTTTCCAGTTTAGCTGATAGTTTTTGGCGGACTTGAAAATACATTTTTTGGTATACAGCACGAGTTGCCATTTCTTAGGAGTCAGGAGTCAGAATGAATAGCTTTAATACCGATTTTGAGGTAGGAAATTCTCTTTTTTGTCAAAGGGACATTTCCTTAACTTATCTTTATAATCGCACTTATTATTCGTAACATTCTTTTTTCAAATTGGTATTATACCAATAACGATTAAACCAATAAAGTATACTGATAAAAATACCTAAAAAATTAGATAACCAAGTTGATCTTCAGTCTTATATGTGTCAGGAAATTAGCTATGTATATTGGTGAACGAAAACTGATTTATTTAACGAAAAATTAATATTTTCCAACACATTTTACTTAGACAAATAAGCCTGTTAAAAATAGTGGGATAGGTTCATTCTATAATTACTTCAATATTCAATTTCCCCTACTGCTCTACTCCCCACTCACAACTTTATAATAAGTAGGGTTTGCGCTCAAAAGTCTTTTAGTAGGGCTAGGAGACAGGAGACAGGAGACAGGAGACAGGAGACAGGAGTAAGAATTGTCCCAAGATTGTTCTACCATAGTCAGCCCAAAATACTAGCTTTTTGTAGCTCTAGGCATCAAAAAGCTGGCACTTTTTTGAACCCCAAAAAGGCTAATACCTTTATTTATCAATACTTTGAGAATTAATCAGCAAGCCCTAAGTATTCAACCGAATTTGATATTACTGTAGCAATCAACAGAAAATACTATTACTATTAAACATCTGGTGATATAGTCATTTAACCTTAGATTGAGACAAAGCTTTCTTGCTATGAGGGAGTTTCAGACAAAAAAACGTCTCATTTTTAAGTTAAACTACTATAATCAAAAATCAAATCAATTATCGCCCATAAATCATCAATTATTTCTCCCTACTCCCTCTTTTCAGCAGAGGTCTATTAATAAACAAAAATTAACCAAGGTCCACACCTAAAAATCTGTCTAGAAGTTTAGCTCGCCAGACATAACGTAATAATATACACCACACTAAAGCCACCCAACTAATCACAACATAATCATGGGCACTTAGTAAAGATAATTCAAAAAATTGACGTAGAGGTGGAACAGCTAAAATTACAACATAGATTCCTAGCAAGGCCAACGCAACTAGGGAATAACGCCAGTCTCTACTCAAAGGTTCTCCACCAACCCAAACCCTATTGGGGGGCTTAAGAAAAGGCACCAAGAGTAGACCACACAAAACCATAATAGTTACTAAGGCACTGCGAGGAACAGAAAGAAGCTGATTACTAATAACTACACTATTATCTATCAGATTATTTTCCTCAATAGATTCCAACACTGTCACAACTAAGTAACCCAAATAAACACCCAAAGCAACAAGAGTAAGACTCAAAGTAGCAGGTAAAGTAAAGTGGAGTAGCGATCGCACCAAACTACGACGAGGCAACATTCCCGACTTTGCCCACAGAGGAATACAAAAACTAGGAAAACCCACCGATATAAGAGTAACAACCGCACTATGCTTATTTAATAGTGGAAAAGTCCCACCAACAAATCCTGTAGCAAAAATCAATAAGGTGACACAAAACACCCTAATCATAAAAAGTTTCAGTACATCCTGTATACCATTACGAATGCGTTGTCCTTCCAGAAAAGTATGAGGCAAAGACCCAAAAGAATTTTTCAGCAAAACAATATCCGCCACACTACGAGTGGCCTTACTACCACCCTCCATAGCGATCGCCAAATTTGCCTCTTTCAAAGACAGAACATCATTAACCCCATCTCCAATCATCGCTACATAATGACCCTGCTCCTTAAAACTGCGAATTAGTTTAGCTTTCTGCTCTGGAGTAACACGGCCAAAAATTGTATTAGCTTCAGCAGCTTGGATAAACTGGGCTTCATCTAGTTCGGCCAACTCCGCCCCAGAAATAACTTGAATATCCGAGCCAAGTCCAGCTTGTAAGGCCAAAGTAGCCACCGTCTGAGGATTATCTCCTGAAATTACCTTTACCTCTATTCCAGCTTCAGAAAAACCATGTATCGTTTCACGAGCTTCTGGCCTTAGTTCATCTTTAAAGCTAATAATTCCCAGAGGAGTTAATTCGGTAGGTAGTTGTGGCTTTTCCAAATCATTATTCAAGCTATTAATATTTGGGCTGTGAGTAAATAAAAGGACTCGAAGACCCTGTTGAGCTAATTCTTGAATTTGCTGAGTAACTTCTGTACTTAAAGGTGTAACTGTCGCTAATACTTCTGGGGCACCAAGAATGTATGTTCCAGAATCTGAATTTTTTTGACCTTCAAAACTCATACCGCTCCATTTACGAGCTGAAGTAAAAGGAATTTCCGCAATTAGCTCCAGTCGATGTCCAGAGCAAACTTCTTCTACAGCTTCAATAGTTTGATTTTTAGCAGTGGTACTAGCCGCATAATCACCCAATAAATGTCGTAACTTAACTTCATTAATTCCTATAGGATAGACAGTCTGTAAACGAATTCGGTTAGCTGTTAATGTGCCAGTTTTGTCCAAGCATAAAACATCTACATTACTCAATGATTCCACAGCATTAGCTTGCTGAATCAGAACTTCCTGCCCCACCATTTTGACTGCACCCAGGGCATAAGCAAGAGTAATGGCCAAATAAAGACCACTTGGTACTAGGCCAGCAATTACTGCAGCATATTGTACGCTGTCAGCAAATGTATAAATCCTGATAAACCAGTTAATGGCAACAAGTATCCACAGGAAGCATGACAAGAGTAGAAATACTCTAATTACCAAGTTAATTTCTTGTTGAAGGGGGGTGTAAATTTGACGGAATGCTCTGGCACTAACTGTTAATTGATAGGCCAAACTTTCGGTTCCTACTTTTTGAGCTTCATAACAAGCAGTACCACTAACACAAAAACTAGCAGAATAAACTGGTTGTCCTACTTGTTTCGGAATTAGGTCCGATTCTCCAGTTAGTAGTGATTCGTCCACTTCAATTCGGCCTTCTCCTACTACTTGGCCATCGACCACTATTTGATCTCCAGCTTGGGCAACTAATATATCCCCGACTA
>NZ_JAAHGK010000895.1:0-3247 GCF_010672505.1 Okeania sp. SIO2B9
TCAAAGCTTATACAGAAGCAGATGGAGCAAAGTTTGCTGATGAATTGTCTCCCTATCTAAAAAGTTTAAAACAACTGCAGTCCCTAAAGCAGTTTCAATACCAAGTGAAGTCGCTCGGTTAATCGCAGAAGTCCAATAAACCCGATCAAAGAAAGCATCTTGTGTGTCTATCATCACATCGTCTTGTTTGCCTGCTTGACGCAAAATTCTATGTAAATTTCTATCGTCACAGAGAGTTCTATCCTGTTGTTTTAAACTTTTTAGATAGGGAGACAATTCATCAGCAAACTTTGCTCCATCTGCTTCTGTATAAGCTTTGATTAACAAGTAGAGATTACCACTATTGATCGTGGTCTGGGATTTTCCATAGGTTAATCCACCAGGGTCTCCTGGAGCACAAACAACTAAAGAATAATCTCCCACAACCCTGCTAGTTTCAAAGATATTGATGATAGCTTGGGCTGTTCTTTTTTGCAAATTACTCAGCATGATTTACTGTTCCATAAAACTGATATAAAGCTTCACATCAAGTGAATTTTTAATGCTTACTTCCTGCTGCAACCGATGCTGTCAGCGGTATCTTGTCCATAGAAATTTACAGTCAAGCCAACCGCATTTTTGAGATCGATAGAAGCTCAAGTTTCTATCAACCGACAGTCCGAACTCAGGATAGTTATATTTTCTGAAGTTGAAGAGAATATCCGGAACCTGCCCGCTAGTATTTTGTAAAGTTAGTTTTGATGGGTTAATTTTCCTCTGCAGTCTCTATCCTTTCTGCTCCCCCTGCTCGTCTCAACCCATCAATTCAAAGCTGACAGACCACTAAGAGAACCGTTTACAGCGCTACGCGCATAGGGGAGCCGTCGGATTGGCGACGTACAGAAGTTAGTAGGGGCGTTAATGTAGTTGTGCGCTAGCTAATGGCCATTTGCTAACGTAGAGCTGCTGCTTTACATGTTGCGGATCAAAACGCCCGTATAAAAGTCAGAAGTAATCCCTGACGCTCGTTTGAGCATTTATAGCGCTGTGCGCAGGCAACAGGCAACAGCTCCGGAAGGGGGAATAAATTGCCGATCATATAAGATTTTAGCTATTTTGCCCTTCCTGCAATTTGCAAATATACCAGCGCTTATTACTATATAAACGTCCTAAGGTATTTGCGTAGTGCTATAAATTAAGTTTTAGCTCAAAATTATTTGCTAATAACTGATTATGAACAAAAATTGGCGTTGGTGATTTTGGCTATGATTTTTTTAAATGGCAATCGCCTAAATACTAATTAAAAAGCATTTTATACCTTATAAATTTAGCTTTCATCGCTTGATTCACCAACGCCCAAAAATTTAAAATAAATCAATATTTCTTGATAAATTAATTTAAAGGATGATTTAAAGTTGGGCGTTGGTGAAAAGAGGTATGATATCATGTCCGGATAAGAGCGCGATAGAACTCCGTGACCTTTACGCGACCAAAAAACTTTCTCCTTCTATTCGGGGTTTCTGATTATTTCTTCCCTCCTAAGGAAGTCCGACTGACTTCCCCTCCAGGGAGGGGCGCGCGGGTGGGTTGACTCCTAAAGAATTAAGATGAATATCATACACGCACTTTACCAACGCTTAAAGTTGCCAGAAGTTGAGTCTGGCGATCAAGTTTTCAAGCAACTTTCTGACAGGAAGTTTTGATATTACTTAATTCTCAAGATTACTTAAATCCTGATTCTCAGTTTGTCGATCTTGTTCAAGTGACCTAGCTTGTTCAAAAGTTTCTGAACTATGACTATCACCTACAAAGCGCCAATGCCAGGGTTCATAACTAATGCCTTGAGGATTATCTCTCGGAAACGATAACTCAAAACCATAGTTACCTGCATTTTCTTGCAACCATTGGAAAGCTTTTGTATTTTCAAAACTAACTTTGAGATAACTATCTGGTACTCTAGCATCTCCAATATCAATGGCATAGCCTGTATGATGTTCACTATAACCGGGAGGGGCACTAACTTCGGCTCGTTGATATGTTGCCTGTCCTCGCTTTGCCTTTAGCTCAAAAAACAAATACTCTTGATCTGCCAAAGTTCTAAACCCGGAAATAGGAACTAAATTAATATTTGTCGCCCAAGCTGCATCTGTCATAGCATTAAATCTTTCTGCTGCATTTGAGCGGAGTCTGACATTTTGATTACCAAAAACTGGTGTTAGTTCCTGCCAAGTTGCCTCTTTATATGGCAAATGTCCAAGAATATTTTCTTTCTGCTCAATAGAAGGAGTTGGAGATGGTGAGGGAGTTACTACTGTAGGAGTTGGAGATGGTTCAACTAATTTTATACCTAAATTTTGTTTGATTTGGCTAACAAAAGCTTTGTCTTGAGTTTGATGAAGTTGGAAGTGCAAGGCAATACTAATTATCAGAGCGATCGCCCCTATACCTAATAATTTCCAAATCTGCCATTTTTTCTGAGACTGAATAGGTTGCTGTTTTGGACTTTCGTATTCATCTCTTACAGCTTCTGGAATGTCATCTACTGACAATTTCGGTTCATCTGGAGATTTTTTCTTAAATAGACCGAGCTTATTCAAAATTTTCACTCCTGCACTTTCACTGAAATCATACTTTACTCAAGGCAAAATTAAAATTTGTGCCGATCACTTGCTGATTTTTTAATCACCAATTTCATTAATGGCCAGTTGCTGATTCTGCACTTTTTACCTCACTTGCTCCATTATTATTGTCGATCATTTTTCTTGGTCTACCTGGTTTGCGCTTGTGGCGTTGACTAATGGACTTGTCACTAGCTACTGCTAATTCTTCTGGAGTACATTTTAAAATATCCAGAATTTCTAGGTACTTTTGGGGAGTCATTGTTGGTTCTGTACGCCCCGTTTCCCAGTTACGAACACTGGTTTCGCTTATTCCTAGTCGATCTGCTACTTCTGCACGGGTAAGCCCCGCACGTTCTCTCAGGGCTTCCATATCCATATCTTTTATGTTTCCTCCAGCAATCATCTACAGTATAAGTTTTTTTGAAAACTAATTTAGAGAATTAATTAAACTATCTTATTTTAAACTTGTTAAAATAGAATTGTCTAGGTTTTTTTAAAAAAAGACTCAATTTATTATTTATAGTGTATAGTGTCTGGTTAATATCCTCCCCGACCATCAATCAAACAAACTAAGTTGTTGAAAAGATTCAGGGCAGGTTGACACATCTTTGGAGGACAAAAGTTTAACTCAAATTGTTGAAGAGTGA
>NZ_JAAHGK010000896.1:0-3246 GCF_010672505.1 Okeania sp. SIO2B9
CTACCCAGTAGGTTTGGATGTACCACTCCCAAAACATCTTTGCCTACTAGAATACCAAATAGTAGTAAAAAGACTATCGCAGGTACTTTCAGGTAGGCTGCCAGAACTTGGGCTGCTATACCACTGATTACAGTCAGGATGATCAGCAGAGTTATGTCAAATGGTATTTCCATAAGTTAAGTGTTATCTTTAAATTCCCTGGCTTACCAGCTTTTTTTCTTAGGTTTCAGATTTTGATTGTGAAATTATCTGTTCTAATTTTTTTTGCTGGTTAGTTTTTCTGTATTTTATTCTTAAAAATAGCGATGAAATTATTATTCAGAAGGATTGATTATTTATTTCAAGTTAGGTTAAGTTTTAGGAATTATCTGAATAAAACAATTGAATTACCGAACTTCTAATTTTTTTATTCCCTAATTAATTTTTCTGTACATCTCCTAATTTAAATATTTGCCCATAATTCTTTTGAAACAGATTTATCTCTTTCGTATTATAACTACTCTTAACCAAAGTGCAACTATGGTTATTTTTGACTTTTACGAATAGAGTATAATCTATCTAAATGTAGACCATGGCTGATGTTATACTAAATCCGCCTTAGCAAGAGGGTACTTTAAAAAGTTGTAGCCTTTGTTATACATAGGATTTGTGAATAGGACAAGCCTCCTTTTATACCCGGATTTGGTATTATCAGGTTTTGAGCTTAACTAGAAATTCCTTTAGATTAGGTTATTTTGACAAAAAATATAATTGTATGCGATTTTTTATCAAAATAAAAAATCCTTCTAAATACTAAATCCGGATTTAGATAAGAGCTTGATCTCAACGTTGGTTGAATACCCGCGCTCACCTGAGGGTGGAAGTGTCCTATAGAAAAACCAATCAATGTTGCGGTTTTTCCAAAGCGTGTGCTATTGTAATTAAATTAAGTCTGCTGGGCTAGCAGTTTCTAGGGCAGCCGTCGGATTGGCGATGTACTGTGGAGCGACCTTAAGACCGAAAAGAGGCTCGACCTCAGAGGCAAGTGCTATAGCGTAGCTTCTCTGTTAGCGCAGCTCCTCCGGAAGAGGTAAGAGGAAACAGAAAACCCTAAGAGCGTTATGCTTAGGAGTCCCTCGTTGTCCCCTTAGCGTAACGTCGGGAGGATGTCAATAATAGGGTAAGGTAGGGGGTAAAGAGTATAATACAGGTTGGGTTAACTGGGAACAAAAACCAAAAACCTAATCTGTTGGGTTTATCCTCCGGATAAGCTCCGCTAATGTTCCTCAAGCTAACCTACAAAGCTACTGCATTCTATCAATTGTCCGATACTGAATTGCCTCAGCTACATAAGCAGGTTTCAACTCCTCATCCCCCGCTAAATCGGCAATAGTCCTCGCCACCTTCAAAATTCGATCGCTCGCCCTCGCTGACAACCCCAATTTCCTGATCGCTCCTTCCAATAAACCCCGACTGCTATCATCCAACTTACACCACTTGCGAAAATGACGACTCTGCATCTGAGCATTACAACTTAAACCAACCTCATCCTGAAACCGATACCGAGCGCGATCGCGTGCTAATTTTACCCTCTCCCTCACATCAACCGACCCTTCCCCAGTGTCCTGCCTTGTAATTTCCTCCGGTTTCAACCGACTAACTATCACCTGCAAATCTATCCTATCCATCAACGGACCCGAAAGTTTTCCCCAATATTGCTCCCGTTGCCGTGGCGAACAAGTACATTGTTGAATAGGATCTCCATAATAACCGCACGGACAAGGGTTTGTACTAGCAACCAAAGTAAACTGAGCCGGAAATTCCACCGACATTCGGGTGCGCGATATTGTCACCACCCCATCTTCCAACGGTTGACGCAAATATTCCAAAACATTGCGGTTAAACTCCGTTAACTCATCCAAAAATAATACCCCTCGGTGAGATAAAGAAATTTCCCCCGGTCGCGGAAAACTCCCTCCACCCACCAAAGAAGGCCCAGAAGCAGAATGGTGGGGACTACGAAACGGGCGATCGCTCACCAAACTCCCCCTATCTTTCAACAACCCCGCCACAGAATAAATTTGAGTCACTTCCAATGCCTCCTCAAAATTCAACGGAGGCAAAATTCCCGGTAAACGTCGCGCCAACATAGTTTTCCCACTGCCAGGAGGACCGACAAAAATCAAATTATGCCCCCCAGCAGCAGCTATTTCCAAAGCACGACGGGCATGATTTTGTCCTTTAACTTCTTTCAAATCTAAACCAGAAAATTGTTGTTTTGCCAAAATCTCAGCAATATCTACTTCTACAGGAGAAAAGTTAGTGGGATTATTCAAAAAATCAGTGACATCAAATATATTGTCAAATCCATAAACCGATAACCCCTTAACTACCGCCGCCTCCTTTGCATTAGCAGCAGGCACAACTAACCCGCTAATTCCCATTTTTTCTGCTGCTGCAGCAATGGGTAAAATTCCAGCTACTGGTCGTAATGTACCATCAAGGGAAACTTCTCCCAAAAATAGATGGTCTCCGAGTAAGTCTGCATTCACTTGTTCCGAGGCAGCCAAAATTCCGATACTAATAGGTAAGTCAAAACTGGGGCCTTCCTTGCGTAAATCTCCGGGGGTGAGATTAACCAGAATTTTCCGCATAGGGAAGGCATAACCGCAATTTTTGAGAGTAGCTTTGACTCTTTCCTTTGATTCTTGAACTGCTGCATCTGGCAACCCCACAACGACAATTTTTGGCAGTCCCCCCGATACATCGACTTCCACACCCACTTTGACGGCCTCAATGCCAATTATTGATGCACTCCAGACTCTAGCTAACATATTCCTTTATTCTTTAATTTATATAGTAAGTTGTTTGAATATAGATAAATGACCCAGCAAGACACTCTTTTCAGTAAAATTATCCGGCGCGAGATTCCGGCGGACATTGTTTATGAGGATGACATGGCCCTGGCCTTCAAAGATATTAATCCTCAAGCTCCCGTTCATATCCTCGTGATTCCGAAAAAGCCTATTCCCAAGTTAGCTGATGCTTCACCTGAAGACCATAGTTTGATGGGACATTTATTGCTGACGGCCAAGCGGGTTGCTGAACAAGCAGGACTTGAAAATGGCTATCGTGTAGTGATTGTGTGACTCGTTGGCCACTAAACCAGGAAACTGGGTATAAATGGCCGTTCCAAGTCACCACATGAGGACAACCTCGACTTGTGAATAACTCTTATTACCTTGGTGGTGAAATTCCATCCGCCTT
>NZ_JAAHGK010000897.1:0-3246 GCF_010672505.1 Okeania sp. SIO2B9
AGGTAAACAACTATTAGCTCCTAACTTCCCCTCCTGGGAGGGGGAGGGGCGAGGGGTGGGTTGACTCCTAAGAAATAACCTAGTTATTTGTAGCAAATATTGATCAAGTTGGTATTAAACCACAGTGCAACTCAACACAAAATTCTATCTACATATTCTGTGCTGCGGATAAGTTCCGAATATCATACCTCAACCAAACCTACTAAAAGTTGGGGAAACCTGCAACGCCTCAAAAAAGGGTGGTGGTGCATAGTAATGCTAGAGAGAGTGTGGGGAGATGGGGACCCACCCCTAACCCCTCCCCCTCCGGTAGAGAGTGTATGGGAGAAATTAAAAAATATATATCTTCACCAAAACCCATACAGGACTACCCAAAAAAGAACTGTGGGGAAATAAACTATTAGCAGATGCAGAAAAATTATTAGAAAATTCTCAGATATAGCAATGTGCGCTGGCATATTTACAAATTTCAGGAGGTGTCCAATAGCTAAAAGTCTTATATTATCGGCAATTTATTCCCCCTATTGCCTTCCGGAGCTGTTGCCTGTTGCCTGCGCGCAGCACTATAAAAACTTTACCAAAAAATTGTGGTCTAAAGTCTCCCCTTTTAAGAGGATAAAAAAAGAGAATATTCCTGATGTCAAACCTCCTGATTGCAGAGTTACTGTTAACGCAGTTCCTCAGTTAGGAGGCTAACTGATAACTGAAATGACCCACCGCCTTCTGTGAGATTGTACGTTACGCTACTGAACTGAAATGACCCACCGCCTTCTGTGGGATTGTACGTTACCCTCACGCTCACACACCCTACTGAACTTCTGACTTATGAATTATAACTTATGACCTCCGTGAAGAGCATGACGGAGGCTTTAGACCAAGCTTTTTGTTAAAAACTTGCATATACTTAAGTAGAATTAACTAAAAGACTCCTGATGATTGGCTAATATATAATACCCCACCGAATAAGTAAAAACATTAAATAAACCTAAAAATTTAATATCATCTAGTCATCATGTCAACCCTCAGTCCTTGTGAACCAAAATATCTAGAACTCAAAAATAGTCTCATCCAAATACGAGACCTAGAAGCCGCCGTCTCCATACTAAACTGGGACCAAACCACCTATATGCCCACCGGAGGCACTTCTGCCAGAGGACGACAAATAGCCACTCTCAAAGAACTTGCCCATGAAAAATTTACCGACCCATCCATAGGTCAACTCCTCCAAGACCTCCGCCCTTACGAACAAAGCCTCCCCTACGACTCCACCGAAGCTAGCCTGATCCGTGTTACTCGCCGAGACTACGAGCGCGCCATCCGAGTCCCTTCAGAATTCATGGCCAAATTTTGCCAACATCAAGCTACCGCCTACGAAGCATGGGTCAAAGCCAAATCTCTCAAAAACTTTTCCCTAGTACAACCATATTTAGAAAAAACATTAGACCTAAGTCGAGAACTAGCTTGCTTTTTCCCTCACAAACATATTGCCGATCCTCTCATTGACTTTGTAGACGAAGGCATGACAGTTTCCATACTTCGCCCTCTGTTTCGCAAACTACGCCAAAAATTATTACCCATAGTAGAAGCCATTACCTCCGGCCCACCTATCAATGATTTTTACCTCCGCCAATATTATCCAAAAGAACAACAACTTAAGTTTGGACGTACTGTGACAAAGCATATTGGCTTCGACTTTCAAAGAGGCCGACAAGACGAAACGCCCCACCCCTTTACTTCTAGCTTTTCAATTGGGGATGTTCGTATTACCACTCGCGTGTATGAAAATAACTGTACCGAAGCTCTATTCAGTACAGTCCACGAAGTAGGCCATGCTCTCTATGAGCAAGGTATTGCCCTAGAATTAGAGGGAACGCCCCTTGCTGAAGGAACCTCAAGCGGTATCCATGAAAGTCAATCCCGATTATGGGAAAATATGGTAGCTCGTAGTCGATGCTTTTGGGAATGTTTTTATCCCCAACTACAGGGTATTTTTCTCAAACAGCTTAGTTGTGTTTCTGTTTCGGAATTTTATCAGGCTATTAATAAGGTTGTTAAGTCACCCATTCGTACTGATGCTGATGAAGTAACCTACAATCTCCATGTAATGATTCGATTCGATCTAGAGTTGGCCATGTTAGAAGGGAAATTAGCTGTTTGTGACCTTCCCGAAGCCTGGAATGAGCGCTATAAAAAAGATTTAGGTATAGTTCCTGCTAATTATAGTGAGGGAGTCATGCAAGATGTGCATTGGTATGGTGAAATGATTGGCGGAATGTTTCAAGGCTATACTTTGGGTAATTTAATTGCTGCTCAAACTTATGAAACTGCAGTGAAGCCTAATCCAGAAATTACTGTTGCTATTGAACAAGGTAATTTTACTCTTTTGCATAAATGGTGAAAGCATAATATTTATCAACATGGTCGCAAATATACTGCGAAAGAATTAATTGACAGAGTAACAGGTAAACCTTTAAGTATTGACCCATTTATTCGTTACATTCAAAATAAGTATAGTGATATATATTCTGTTAAATTAGCTCTTGTTGCTTGAGGGAAAGCAAATTTAAAATAAGGAATTGAAGTTAAAATTATTTTGGAAATAATCGAAATATAGCAATTCCCAAAAAGAGTGAGGTACAAAATTCGTTTGCTTTAGGCAACAGGCAACAGGCAACAGGCAACAGGGAAGAAAGATAAAAGTACCTCACGCTTACTGAGAAACGCTATATTTTCTACAGTTCCTTGTTGCCACTTCAATTATCAGTTATCAATTATCAGTATCTCCTGTAATAGGAAGGCTTGAAAATACGGAATTCTCTTTTCTCTTGGTCTCATGGATATGGCGTTCCCTTCGGGACCGGAGGAAAGGGGAGACTTGAGATGTTATTTTTTGTTCAAAAAAATATAGCGTTTCTCAGTCTAATGAGGTGCACCTATCTTTAATTTGTCTTCTGTTTCCTGTTCTCTGTTCCCAGATCCGGTGTTCCCTAAAAACAACGAATACGCGTACCTCGCGCTTCTTGGGAATTGCTATAGCGTTTCTCAAATTAGTGAGATACAGTTGTTTTTCTTTTTTTCCGTCCCCTTTTTCTCGAATTACTACTCCCTACTCCCTAAAACAAACGAATTTTGTACCTCACTCCTTATGGGAATTGTTATATACAAATAAGAAATAATAATTTTGGATATTAGTATAAAAGATGTTAATATTAGTTAGGGCTTGCTGATTAAATCTAAAAGGATTGA
>NZ_JAAHGK010000898.1:0-3246 GCF_010672505.1 Okeania sp. SIO2B9
AAAACCGGATTTGGTATTATACCCACTTTTAAAAGCAACACTATATTTGATTGGGGTGTAAAAATCACTCTGAAAATAATCAGAATTATTACATACTAAGCACTCAATTCAACTTCTAGGATTGATAAATATCAAATCTAAGTATGACAATATTTTAAGTAATTGCTATAACTCCTAACAGCTATTAAGTAGGTAGACAAGATTAACTTTATTTATCGCCAGATACTTAGTTATTTCACCCAAACTGTCTTAATATTGACAAATTCCAGAATTCCTTCTTTGCTAAGTTCTCGGCCATAGCCAGAACGTTTAATCCCACCAAAAGGCAGACGTGGGTCAGACTTGACTAAACCATTGATAAAAACTGCACCTGCTTCTAGTTCTGATATTAACCTATCTGTCTGGGCTGTATCTGTAGTCCATGCACTTGCACCTAATCCGAAAGGAGAGTTATTGGCCAGTTCTATTGCTTCATCAATATTAGTAACCCGAAATATCAAGGCAACAGGACCAAAAAATTCCTCTTTATAAGCAGGGGAATCTACTGGAATCTCCGCCAAAATAGTAGGAGGGTAAAAATTTCCCGGACTGTCAGATAAAAGATGACCACCAGTCAGAACTTTTGCTCCTTTCTCAACAGAAGCTTCTACTTGAGCATTTAACTCTTGAAGAATAGATGGAGTTGCCAAAGGACCAATATCAGTATCTGGCAACATAGGGTCTCCTACCTTCAAAGCCTCAAATTTTTCTACTAGACGCTGTTGAAATTCTTCAGCAATAGTTTCTGCTAATATGAAGCGTTTGGCTGCAATACAAGATTGGCCATTATTCAACATCCGAGCTGTAACAGCAGTAGACACAGCTTGTTCTAAATTAGCACTTTCTAATACTATAAATGGATCGCTACCTCCCAATTCCAAAACAGTTTTTTTGATTGATTGACCTGCTATTGCTGCTAAAGCCATTCCTGCTGGTTCACTTCCAGTTAAAGTTCCTGCTTTTACTCGGTCATCTGCCATGATGCCTGCTACTTTATTGGAACCTATCAATAGGGTTTGAAATGCTCCTTCTGGGAAACCTGCTTCTTTAAATATTTCTTCAATGGCCAAGGCACATTGGGGAACATTAGAGGCGTGTTTTAATAAACCTACATTTCCTGCCATTAAAGCTGGTGCTGCAAATCTGAAAACTTGCCAAAAGGGAAAATTCCAAGGCATAACAGCTAGCACTGGGCCTAATGGTTGATAACGGACAAAAGATTTACTTGCGTCAGTTTGTGCTGGTACGTCAGCGAGAAATTTTGCTGCATTTTCTGCATAGTAGCGACAGACTAGGGCACATTTTTTAGCTTCAGCGATAGCTCCACTCAGAGTTTTACCCATTTCTAGGGTCATTATTTTGGCAAATTTTTCAGCATTTTTCTCTAAAATATCGGCTGCTGCTAATAGCCATTCCCCACGTTGAGTCATGGAAATTTGACGATATTGACCAAAAGTTGTGATTGCTAATTCTAGTTTTGTTTCAATCTCTGCATCTGTGATTGGTTCAAAAGTTTTTAGTGTTTCTCCTGTTGCTGGATTAATTGTAGCGATCGCCATTAATTTTTTCTCCTCAATTTAAAGTTAAAATTACTTTTTAAATTAAGTCACAAGTTATGAATATCAATACATTTTGTGACAATAATGTTTTTGACAATAACTTTTTTTCTTGCTGCTGTAAATCCTTCGATAGTTTAACTTATTCGCTTCTTTACCCCTGGGTGTTAATTTCATCCAAGAGCTTACTAATTTTTGTTAACTTTAGTTTGGCTTTATACTTTATCATACTCGCTTGCACTAGCAAAAACAGTTAATTCTTAACTATCTTTTACAATCATTTAACGATATAAAAAAATATACACTTATAGATAGGATTTACAAATTTTTCAGTTATAAACTCCATATATAGTGGAGCACTCTAGTTTTTAAGTTCTATATTATAAGTGTTTTTTTGTAAGCCCTGATAGACAGTCTTTATTTCCTATTCCTCAAACTGTAGCGAAGTCTATGTATATATATATATATGTTTTATCTCAATCACCTACAATAGCTAGACTTTGTCTAAATCTCCCTATCAGGCCAGAAAAACCAACATGATAGGGGTATCATTAAATGTATAAAAAGTATCACACTTTTATCAAAATAATTGGTCTAAAACCCCGCCTTTTAAGGCGAAATATTTTTGTAGGGTTGCTCAAAATCCCCGTTACAAAAATCACTTCTGACTTCGTTAAAGATACCATGTCTGAATTTACTACTGTTGATCAAAAAATATTTAATCTAGTAAGAGGGATTAGACCTCAACTTCCTAAGGGACTTTGGAAAGGCAAAAAGAAACGTGGACGACCGATCAAAATTTCTGTACCTAGTTTTCAACAAGAGCGTTGCGCGTGGGTGGTATCAACTTAAATATCGTCGTCTAGTTGTACGATGGGAGCGTATTTCTGCTTGCCCGTGATGCTTTTTTAGGGTTCGCGGAGCGTGGGGTTAGCCATATCGTCACTGTACATATTTGGGTTAATCGCATTTTATTAGTGGCATAGGTTCAGTAATATCTAAAATTTCATAAAAACACTGTTAATTATGATTTATCAATCATAAATTTTGACGACTAAACTATTTGATACAATTTTATAACATAATTATCAACTAAGATTGCAATATCAAACTTAGATATTTATTTAGATATTTATAATGTTGAGATATTAGTAGATGTAGATTTAAGTAAGCTAGATTTTAAAACTAGCAATCTTATTTTCTACGGAAAACTAACTAATTATCAGGGGCAGTTGACATACGTTAAGTTATTTGTACAAGAGTAATTTTAATCCGTCAAAAGTGAATAGTTAGCCTCCTGTGGAGGAACTGTGTTAACAAATGTGTGATGGAAATGAGCAACCTGCCATCAATATATACTATAAGTTTTTTAACCAGAGGCGTGAGGGTCTTCAACGAACCTGTTTAAAATATTAACGGATGACTGATGAACAATCAAAAATAACTTCTAGATATATATCTTTGATATTGAAACTATGAGAATGGGATGAAAATAATCTTTCAATATTCAAATATAACTATAACCGTTATTTTAAATTTAATACTTTACAATTCTGTAAAAGCATAATTATTTGAAAACTTACTACAAACTTTATTGAATTCAGCAGAGATAAAAATATATTGTAATTATCTACAGGAACGTAGTTAGACT
>NZ_JAAHGK010000899.1:0-3236 GCF_010672505.1 Okeania sp. SIO2B9
TTTTCCCACCTGCGATAGTTCTGGAATTGTGCGGGAATGAACCTGATACTAACTGGCATTCTAGTCAACCGGATGATGTGGCAGTCATGATGTTTACTTCTGGGAGTACAGGTATACCAAAAGGAGTGGTACTGAGTCACAGAAACCTGCTGAGTCAAACAATGGGTTCAGTCCAAATGAATGGTTTTACCAGGAAAGATATTAGCTTGAATTGGGTTCCAATCGATCATGTAGGAGGACTGGTATATTTCCACATTCGAGATGTTTATTTAGGCAGCAAACATATTCATTTTCCTTTTGAATTATTTTTGCAAGAACCGCTAATTTGGCTAGATTTAATCGATCGGTTTAAAGTGAATATTGCCTTCGGCCCAAATTTTGCATACAGTTTAATCAATGACTGTGCTGAAACTATCTCAAAACGACAATGGGATTTATCGTCGATCAAATTTTTCTTAAACGCAGCGGAACCTATTGTGACAAAAACAGCACGGCGTTTTTTGCAGTTGTTAGCACCCCACGGATTAGCTCCTACGGTGATGTGTCCTTCTTGGGGGATGGCAGAAGTTTCTTCTGGTGTGACTTTCTCCCATAATTTTTCCCTGGATTCCACCACAGATTATGATTTGTTTGTGGAAGTTGGGTCGCCAATTCCTGGAGTTGATTTGCGAATTGTCGAGGATCAAAATCAGGTTGTTTCAGAGGGGGAAATTGGCGGATTACAAGTTAAAGGGTTAACTGTAATGTCTGGGTATTATCAAAATCCCGAAGCAAACCAAAACGCCTTCACTCAGGATGGATGGTTCAATACTGGAGATTTGGGGTTTCTCCAGGATGGGCGTTTAACTATTACGGGACGGCAGAAAGATTTGATTATTATTTGTGGTACTAACTATTATTGCCATGATCTTGAAGCAGTCGTAGAAGAAATTGCAGGTATTGAAGTCTCTTATACTGCTGCTTGTGCAGTTAGAGAATCAGAGGACAATACTGATAAGTTGGCAATCTTTTTCAGTGCGACTGACACTGAGGATAATTCCTTACAAGTCCTGATGCAGAAAATTCGGGATAAGATTGTGGAAAAGATTGGCGTGAGTCCAAATTACTTGATTCCGGTTTCTAAAGAAACAATTCCCAAAACAGCGATCGGTAAAATTCAGCGCCAGGAATTAAGAAAAAGATTTGAGGCGGGTAAATTTAATGGGATATTGACTGAAGTTACACTTCAGAAATGGCAGTAGATTTTTATTTGCAGATATCAAGGAAAAAAATATTTTATGAAAGAAATAACAATTGACGGCATCAGTGATGTCACGGAAAAACCAGAACACGAACAACCGCCTAACTGGCGACGATATTTCAGCTTTAGCACCGACCACAAAGTTATCGGTATTCAATATCTAGTTACCTCTTTCCTATTTTTCCTAGTAGGTGGAATATTCGCCATGGTAATTCGTGGCGAACTGATGACACCAGAATCAGACCTTGTAGACCGCACCATTTATAACGGAATGTTCACCATGCACGGCACGATCATGCTGTTTCTGTGGACATTCCCATCTTTAGTTGGTCTGGCAAACTATCTCGTACCCATAATGATTGGGGCGCGAGACATGGCATTTCCTCGTCTAAATGCTGCTGCATTTTGGATGGTGCCAGTAGTTGGCGTCCTGATGATAGCTAGTTTCTTTGTTCCCGGTGGTCCCGCACAGTCAGGTTGGTGGGCCTATCCTCCAGTAAGTATACAAAATCCCACGGGTAATTTAATCAACGGTCAGGTACTATGGATTCTTGCCGTTGCCATTTCTGGTGTTTCCTCCATTATGGGGGCAGTTAATTTTGTCACAACTATTGTGAGAATGCGAGCGCCTGGTATGACATTTTTCCGGATGCCAGCTTTTGTTTGGACAGTATTTGCTGCTCAGATTATTCAATTGTTCGGACTGCCAGCACTAACAGCAGGTGCAGTGATGTTACTATTTGATATCACAATGGGAACTGGATTTTTTAATCCTGCCAACGGAGGAAACCCGGTTCTCTTCCAGCACTTTTTCTGGTTTTACTCCCACCCCGCAGTTTATGTGATTATTTTGCCTATCTTCGGCATTTTTTCTGAAATATTCCCAGTCTACAGTCGCAAACCACTATTCGGGTACAAAGTGGTGGTAATTTCATCAATGCTGATCGCTGGGGTAAGTGGTTTAGTTTGGGTACACCATATGTATGCGAGTGGTACTCCTCCCTGGATGCGGATGATTTTTATGCTTTCAACTATGTGTGTTTCTGTACCTACTGGAATTAAGGTATTTGCCTGGGTGGCGACTATTTGGGGTGGAAAAATTAGACTGAATACTCCCATGCTATTTGCTTTGGGTGGGTTGATCATGTTTGTGTTTGCTGGTATTACTGGCATTATGCTCTCTGCTGTTCCGGTAGATATTCACGTTAACAATACCTATTTCGTTGTCGGTCACTTCCACTACGTTCTCTATGGTACGGTAACAATGGGAATGTATGCTGCTATTTACCATTGGTTCCCTAAAATGACTGGGAAAATGTATTATGAAGGTTTGGGACAGTTGCACTTTTGGCTGTCATTCATCGGTACTAACCTCAACTTTTTACCCATGCACCCATTAGGTTTACAGGGAATGTTGCGCCGAGTTTCTTCTTATGCACCTGAGTATGAATTTTGGAATTTGGTTGCAAGTCTGGGAGCATTTTTATTAGGAATGTCTACTTTACCATTCATTTTAAATATTGTCAGTTCCTGGATACAAGGTAAGGAAGCACCTGCTAACCCTTGGCGAGCGATCGGTTTAGAGTGGATGATTTCTTCTCCACCAGATGTGGAGAATTTTGAAGAAATTCCGATAATTATTGCTGAACCCTACGGTTATGGTAAGTCGGAACCTTTGACTTCTAATGACCCCAATGGACATCATGCAGAAGTTCCCGAACCTGTTAATTAATTAGGTGGTAGTAGTAGGTTGGGTTAAGCGAAAGCGCAACCCAACAAAAATATTTGTCTGTAATATAGCAGTCGTCTAGGAGATTCTCGCTCCTCTCAAATTTAGTCCAGTAGGTTGGGTTAAGCGAAAGCGCAACCCAACAAAAATATCTGTCTGTAATATGCATCTGTTGGGTTGAGGGACCCCTCAACCCAACCTACGGCAACTATAGCGAGGATAAAACCAGTAAATTAAAGGAGAATTAAAACATGGATAGTTCGATCA
>NZ_JAAHGK010000009.1:0-15016 GCF_010672505.1 Okeania sp. SIO2B9
TTAGAATCAGAAATACTGGGCGATCGCTGAAAAAAATTATAGCGTTAGCGGAGCTTTGCGTCAGCAATCGCTCAGTATTTCTGATTCTATATCTATCCATAAAAACTTAAATAACCGTCATTTTAATTGCAGCATATTTGAGTTCAGATACTAGATATTTAGATAATAATTGATGTTTTAGTTGATAAATAGTTTTTCCCAGAATGTTTGCCATTTTTTTCAAATGATTCCAAACCAACATAGCACAAGCAATATGATTTATAGCGCTGTGTGCAGGCAACAGCTCATCTGGCAACAGCTCCGGAAGGGGGAATAAATTGCCGATCAGATAAGATTTTAGCTATTTTGCCCCTCCTGCAATTTGTAAATATACCAGCGCTCATTGCTATATTTGGATTTTTCTCAGACGACATTGACAGGAACCTAGGCCTGTTAATTGCTTAATTATGGCGTGAAATTATTCGATTTTCTATCTGGTTTGAGATTCAAATTCTACATCATCTTTACTGCATTAGCTCTCGTCATTAGTAGCAATATATTCTGCTGTGTTGGTAGAAACATTTACCCAGAAAGCTTGACTGTCTTGAGTGCGTCTTACATTCTGAGGAGACCTCAGAATTACGCACTCGCTTTTTTATTCCTTGGAAAACCTTTAATTTTAATTATTTTACCTGATATTTTTTCTGATTCATTCCAGCTTAATTCAGCAATTTTTTTATATTTTTCTACACCACCAGTGTCATCTACGTACGCGATTTACCTTGTAAGGGACAATAATAATTTTTTCCTAGGTTATCTATCAATGCCATTAATCTTTGTGTTGCATACCAACTATCCATTAATACAGTTTTAAATAGTAATTTCTTCTTTTTGACCACATTAAATATTATTTATTCAACATGATCTATTTTAGTTTTATTGTCACTATCTGGGTCGTAAATACGATAATCTTTTATCCAAAATAGTTCGGTTTTGGGATGAAAATATATACAATTAACTATTCCTATACTCAGAATTACTTGATGTACCGATACCACTATATTGTCGTCGCGCAAGTGCCTCTTTTCCTTCGGAATGCTTCGCAAACAGAGGAGCTTTGCTATCAATATAGGAGCAGGAATAAAGTTTTTTGCTTATTGCCAATTACAGGAGTTTTCCAATTAATAAGGTACAAAGTTTTATAACTCTAGGAAACAGGAAAAAGAATTAACAAGCTGTACCTCATTATCTAGGCAAAGTGCTATTATATCAATAATTTTACTGACGGCGATCGCCTATTGTCACATCGGTAATAAAATCCATCAATAAGCTATTAAATTTCTCTGGTGTTTCCCAATGTGGAGCGTGTCCCGCATTGGCAATAAATTCAATTCCTCCATTCCAAAGAGTGGGCATTTTCAATTCTGCTATATAATCAGCATTTACCAACTGCTCTTGTTCCCCATGAATAATCATTAAAGGAATCTTCATATTACCCACAATTTCAATCTCGTTTTGATAACCACCAGGGGTAATACTTGCACCTAAATTCCCACGCGCTTTGCCATCAGTTAAGGAAATATCTTCTAAGAAAAATTCAGGAATTTCTGCCATATCTGGTCTGAAAAAAGTCGTCACATACGCCAACATATCCTCTTGACTTAGTTCCGCAGTGAAACCCAACCTCAAAGATGGATGTGGCAAAAAAGCATTTTCTAGATCGGGAGGGTTGTCAGCAATGGGTGGCGTACCAAAAATAACAATACCTTGTGCATCAGTGAGGCGATCGCTAGCTTCCAAAAGAATATGTCCCCCTAGACTCCAACCTACAAAAATTGCATTAGAAGCATCTAAAGCTTTAGCTACTTCAACAACGGTATCAGCATAACCAGGGAGAGTGTAAGTTATTTCTGGGTTAGCAGCTACATCTGAAAGTCCATGACCTGGTAAGTCCATCGCGATTAAACGATATGTCTCACCCAGTTCACCCTGTAATTGATGTAGGTAAGAGCGTCCCGATGAAGAGTTACCATGAACTAGGAAAATAGTTTGCTCCTTACCTGAACTTTCATAGTAAGCGATATTTTGGGTGCTAATTTCGACTTTTTGTGGTGTTAGTTCCATTTTATATCGAAACATTATAGTACAAATAAATTTTTACATTTTGCCGTAGAAAAGTAGAAAGTCTTGTTTGAGAGCTGGGCGATCGCTATTATCGTTCAATAAGTCCTGTTAAATTCTTGTCATTTTCTCAATCAGAGACTGATGTTGGGGATAAAGCTTAGTTAATTCCTCTTGCTTGGCCAACTCAAAATCATTAAAATCAAAACCGGGATGTACTGTACAGTCCACCAGTGCATAAGATTGAGCATCGTTCACCGTCGAGCCAAACCAAGATCCTGCTTTAACTAAGGCTTGAAACACTTCACCTTCCTCAAAATTATCACCGAGGTTGATGGGATAATAATTTCCCGATTCCTCAATAACATGAACCGTTAGTGAAGTTCCTGCATAAAAATGCCATAACTCATCAGATTCGAGGCGATGAAGCGCCGAAAAATCAGTTCCCTCTAATAAAAAATAGATGGCTGTTGCAACACTACGATCGCCTTCAAATCGTTTGGGTAGATTTTCCTGGGCTATTTTTTCCTCGCAACGATAAGTCTCTTTGTAGTAACCTCCTTCTGGATGTTTTGTAAGTCCAAGCTTTTCAATCCAATAGCTGGCGTTTTTGGTTGACATATACTTTTTTCTGCAAAATTACAACTTTGAATCTTAACACAGTTTGCTACAATAGCACTGAACTAAGCATTTGGACACCTTACATATTAGCGATTTTCCATTATTCCCTATGTGGCTAAAATTGTATCGGGCGGCTCTTGTCATCAAGTGCCTTCCAAAACAGATTGATATCTTCAGTTTTGATTTTTTGTGCCATGCGATAAACCCCAGGTTCTATTGCTTTTTCCGTTGTTGCCAGTTTCACCAATCCCAACAATTGCATCGTGACAATGGGATCGATATATTCGGTTTTTACTCCTTTCTCATGTTTGGCAAAAAAGTTGATTACAAAGCCATTGGCTAACAATACTAATCGTTTCGACTGCCCATTAAACATCAGTTAGGACATTTATAAATTATCAAACTCAGTCGGAGATTACTTTTAACTTTTGACTTGCGCGTAGTGCTATATCAGTGACAATTGGTTTTTCCAACTCACAGAAACGTTCCATCGAACGTCTTTACATTCTAGACAATTTAGCGGACTGATACAAAAAAATAGTGGAGCAGACAAGCTTACCTACCCCACTATAACTAAATTAATTTAGCGATGAATTTAGTATCTTCTTTGATTTGGCTTATGTACGATGAAGCTCAATACCTGACACTGCTTCACGTTATCAAAACCCATAACCCGAATAAAGCAATCTGGATTTTCAGAACGGCAAGCATCGATCTCAGTTAAAACTTCTTGAACTGTTTTAGCATGGAATAGAGGTAACTTCCACAAAGTCCAGTAGTGCATTTCTGGTGCAGAAGACTCACTGAATTCTACACCAGCGATGAAACCTTGCTCCAAAATGTATTCAAGTTGCTTACGAGTTTGCCCTTCAGTCAGAGGAGGCAAATAAGAAAGGGTTTCGTAACGACGCTCTTTTGGTAATGTTCTCATTGATTTTTTTACTGCTTAATAAATGTGCAAGGGAGCCAAATTTTGAATCAATCAAGATTTTATATCTCAGCCCCCCGGTCTCTCCGTAGAGGAATTTTTAACCGCAAATTTTCGTGGCTAATCTGTTTGTTGCTCTGGATCTAAACTAGGGTCAGCTATTTCCAGTTGCGTTATCTTCTCAAGATACTGACGGCGATGTTCCATATTATCTTTCTGAATACCACTGCGAAGCATTTCTGGCAAATACTCAGCTACTTCCTCTGCTAAATGTTCTCGAACGGTCATCACTCTGAATGCTAATTCTTTATTTTCCTGGAGCAACTCTTGTAGGTAAGCTTCTCCATCTTGAATTTTGCCTGTTGAGGAAAAACCACTTAACCAAATTGCTAAGGGAGGGTTCGTCTCTCGTAACTGAGCAGTTACAGTCCGCACAGCTTGATAGGTCAGGTAGCTCGTCAGTACCTTTGCAGTATCTTTCGCAACTTTTTTAATATCCATTTTTGACCCCAGCCTGAATATTGTTGTTAGAATTTAGATTTTAGATTGAGGATCTATCTCATCCTTAGCAGACAAGTGTTACATATATATTTCACAATTGCCATCTAAAATCTAAAATCCCACATCTCAAAGACAGACTTAGAGGGTATCCATTGCCTCGAACTCGAACTTGATTTCTTTCCATAGTTCGCAAGCAACGGCCAAGTCAGGAGACCACTTAGCAGCTTCACGGATGACATCGCCACCTTCTTTGAAGAGGTTACGACCTTCATTACGAGCTTGGATACAAGCTTCTAGAGCTACACGGTTAGCTGTTGCACCAGGAGCATTACCCCAAGGGTGACCCAAAGTACCACCACCGAATTGTAGGCAGGAATCATCACCAAAGATTTCAACCAAAGCTGGCATATGCCAAACGTGAATACCACCAGAAGCAACTGGCATTACACCAGGCATGGATGCCCAATCTTGAGTGAAGTAAATACCACGTTCGCGGTCTTGCTCAATGTGGTCTTCCCGCATCAAGTCAACAAATCCCATAGTGATACCTTTTTCACCTTCAAGCTTACCAACCACAGTACCAGAGTGTAGGTGGTCTCCACCAGACATTCTCAAGCACTTAGCCAAAACGCGGAAGTGAATACCGTGAGCTTTCTGACGGTCAATTACAGCGTGCATTGCTCGGTGGATGTGTAATAAAACACCGTTACGACGACACCATTTGGCCAAAGTTGTATTTGCAGTAAAACCACCAGTTAGGTAGTCGTGCATGATGATTGGAGTGCCAATTTCTTTAGCAAACTCAGCACGCTCCATCATTTGTTCAACGGTGGGGGCAGTTACGTTCAGGTAGTGGCCCTTAATTTCACCAGTTTCAGCTTGGGCCTTTTCAATAGCTTCTTGTACAAACAGGAAGCGATCGCGCCAGCGCATGAAAGGTTGAGAGTTAATATTTTCGTCATCCTTTGTGAAGTCTAAACCACCGCGCAAGCATTCATAAACTGCTCTACCGTAGTTCTTAGCAGATAGACCCAACTTAGGCTTAATAGTACAACCTAATAGAGGACGACCATACTTGTTTAATTTGTCACGTTCAACAGTAATACCGTGAGGAGGACCTTCAAAAGTCTTGAGATAAGCTACTGGAATCCGCATATCTTCCAGACGTAGCGCCCGTAGTGCTTTGAAACCAAATACGTTACCTACAATAGAGGTCAACATATTAGTTACAGAACCTTCCTCAAACAAATCTAGAGGATAAGCTACATAGCAAATATATTGATTATCTTCGCCAGGAACGGATTCAATATCATAACAACGACCTTTGTAGCGATCGAGGTCAGTCAACAAGTCAGTCCATACTGTTGTCCAAGTACCAGTAGAAGATTCAGCAGCTACCGCAGCACCAGCTTCTTCTGGAGGAACTCCAGGCTGAGGAGTCATACGGAAGGCTGCCAGAACATCTGTATCTTTTGGTATGTAATCAGGGGTGTAATAAGTTAGTTTATAGTCTTTTACTCCAGCCTGATACCCAGACTTAGACTGAGTTTGTGTTTTAGCGTAACTCATATATTCTTTCCTAAGAATCTATTCACTTTTCTGCTATACAGCATACTATTTTAGATAATATCAAGAATTAGAACTTTTCCACTTTAAAGATTATTTTTTTATTAATAACTTTTTTTAATCTATTTGTTACATTTGTTAATTTTATCGCCATAATCATTTAAAATAAATCAAGTGAATAATTGCTCATTGACAAAAAAACACAAATATGCAAAGTAAAAACAATTTTAATTATCCCAGATTAAATATTGAACAAATACAGGGGATCGTAAAAAAACGAGAGATTCACCAAAAGTGCAAGATTTGAGTAGTGAACTAATAAGGAAAAAACTTGACTATAATTTTATGTAGAAATTATTGCTAGTATCAAAATAATATAATTACTTTTTCCAGAAAAAATCAGCACTTAATACAAGAAAAAATCGGTAAATTAATTTTTCTAGAGCGCTAATTATTCAGCACCTTTCTATCGATAACTAATACCACTATCGGACTCAAGTAATCTACATTTAACTTGCATTTTTGTCTGCAAAATAAAAATAATTAGACCTAATGGGACTTACACAAAATCAAGCCAGAAAATAGGATCAAATATAGATGGGCAGAGGCTTTTACATCAAAAAGGCATAATTCCTGAATCAGCAGGGGTTCTAGCCATTTTTAAGGCATCGAGGTAATTCCCTTGTCTAGACTGAATTTGACGCATTTTTTCTACGATAAAATGTCTGAGTACCACTAATTATCCTTAAGCTAAAGCGACATGGTTTTCAAGAAGAGCGAACTTTTAAGATAAAAATATAAGTAATTTTCCTATTGTCCTCAATTCATATCTAACTGTAGATGACTGTACATCAGTCTGTTTTATCAAAAGTCCACTGTATCAACCCCCATTGTCTAAGTCCAATCCAGCCATGGGGAAATAACTTTTGTCAAAGCTGTGGAACCCCACTTCTCATTAACGATCGCTACATTCCCCTGCGAAAATTAAGCGCTGGTGGATTTGCGAAAATCTACATTATTTGGGACCAAGAAACTCAAACCGAACGTATTCTGAAAGTATTGTTAGAAAGCTCTCCCAAAGCACTCGAACTATTTGACCAAGAAGCTTGGGTACTTGCCAGTATCCGCCATTCAGGTATTCCTAGAGTCGAAACAGGAGACTATTTTCACCTACGCAAGCGAAATAGTCAGCCAGCAGTTGGCCACTCTAGTCAATGGTTTCTCCCATGCCTAGTCATGGAAAAAATTGATGGTTGTACCCTAGAAGAAATTCTGGAACAATATCCCCAAGGATGTCCAGATTTCTATGTAATCAATTGGCTTTCCCAAGCGGTAGAAATTTTATGGGAATTACACCGCCGGAAAATTATTCACAGGGACATAAAACCTTCTAATTTAATGTTGCGGGAAATCCAACCTTCAACTTTGACAAAATCTTCTTTATCCTATTCTTTTCATCATCAACGAAAAAAAAGAGGTCAACTGGTCATAATTGACTTCGGTGGGGTAAAACAAATTAGTAGTTATAGAATCCAACCTAGAGAAACTGTAGCAAAACGCAGCACAACCAGATTAGTATCTCCTGGATATAGTCCTCCAGAACAAATTAATGGGGGTGAAATTGGCCCATTCACAGATTTTTATGCTTTGGGCCGTACTTGTATTCATTTACTAACTGGTCAATATCCAGCAGAATTGGAGGACCCCTTAACAGGTAAGCTAAAGTGGCGTCAACTTAAGCCAGTTCATCCAGCTTTGGCTAATTTACTTGATGATATGGTGAGTTTAGATGCGGCCCAACGACCAGCAACAGCAGCAGAAGTGCAAGTCCGTTTAGCTAAAATTTATCGACGGCAAAAGAGGTCTCTGAGAATATATTTGTTAGCTACATTAGCTACAACTGTTAAAAATTCATTAATAGCTCTGTTGAAAAATCTCAGTGAGAATATTAATAGGTTATTTTTTACGCTGTCTAAAATTTTTCATCAAATAGTTTCAGGATGTGTAGATACAATTTGGGAAATGGTGTTGGGGGCAATTGGGGGAAGTATTGGGGCAACATTCGGATTAATTTTTGCTTATTGGTCAGGAATAGGCGATCGCCTCGCTAGTATATTTACTAATCTAATTTTTCTTGTGTGGGATGTTCCCCTAAATATTGGTCCGGAAATACTTGTCTTTGGTTTAGCTGGTTTGGGAACGGGAGTTGGTTTAACGGATGTGGGAGGTTTAGGTCAACGTCGTCGTTATGGGTTGGCTGCATTTATGGGAATTATTGGTTACATTTTAGGAGGGTTATGTTGGCAATTTTCCCAAGTTGGTAGTAGTGTCTATACGACAAAAGAAGATTTAATTATCCTAGAAATTATGGGTAAATTATCTGTGGGGGTAGCTACTGGTGTTGTTACTCTAGGACTTGGTTTAAGAAAGCATAACTTTATTTATGCTTTTATAGTTGCTAGTTTGACGGCAATAGTTTTTTTGGGTTTGGAGCAATTAAATATTTTTCCAGAGTTATTTTTACAGTTTACTTTTATGAATCACAGTCAACCTAATTTATTAGAATTTTTTACAAGTATAACTTTTTTCAGTTTGTTAGGTTGTATCAGTGGTTTTTGTTTGGGTGTTAGTCATTATGTGATTATTCCTCTTTTACGTTGGTTAGGTTTACGATAAGTAGAGCGAGCGTCGCCTAAAATTTGGTTTGTTTAGCAGTAGGGATATAGGGAGCGATCGCTCTTGTTTAAGAGTTGGGAGATTGGGAGATGAGGGAGCGAAGCGTTTCGAGAATAAAGACATAATCTCCAAATGCTTCACATTTTCTATATCAGGATGTACCTTCCTGTTTTTTCTTAGCTAAAGCTTCTTTGATTTTTTTCTCTGCCTCCTCTTTTTCTTCTGGAGTTAAGGGTCTTGATGCTGGGGTAACGTTAATTCGTGCTTTTTTAATGGAGTTAATAGATTCAAGTAGTTCGCTTAGTGCGACTTCTTCTTTTCCTTGACGTGCTGCTCTCATAGCTGCATCTATAACAGCATTTTTGGGGTTGCACATTATGGAATGATATTGCCAAAAATTGGTTTAGATTTTGACTAAAAATAACCATTAATTAATCATTCTAGCAATTGATTAATCCACAATCCAATTCTATCAAAAATATCAAATCATTCTGGAAAACACGACGAACTGTAATAGTTTCATTGATTCCTCCATTCCGCATGGAGATTACAGTACCTTCGTGTTTTCCAGGGTGTAGGAGTAGAAAGGGTATTTCTGCTCCATTCTCCTAGAATTGCTAGTATAAAACTAATCCGTCGAGGTAAGGTGCGTAGAGCTAAACTTTACTACTTGAGAGAACGTATTGGTAAGGCCACCCGTGTCAAGCAAAGATTCGATCGTCCTTTATAGTCTCCAAGATGGTTTAAGAAATTATTTGGAACTTGATGAAAAGTTATGTTATACTAGATCAAGTAGAGGTCATTAAGATTTAATCTAAGGCCTCAACTATGCGCTCTTAGTTCAGTTGGTAGAACGCAGGTCTCCAAAACCTGATGTCGGGGGTTCGAGTCCTCCAGGGCGCGCTTAATACTTAAAGTTAATCAAGATATTCTTTCATCGTAGATATTTTTATATCTACCCAAATTAACCAATAATATTTTTGTATAGAGAATTTTTACTAAGGCAAAGGTTTCCTAATTATTTCTATGCGAATTTTACTGCTGTCGCTGACATCAAAAGCAGTTATTAATTGCGGACAATATTTGTGCTATAGTAAGTAGATTGCTGAGACTCCAGTGTATAAATGTAATATTATCAGAATCTTCCTTGAGATTCTAAGTCGTACCGATGAACTAAGAATCTGAATCTATAAAACAACCATTAGCAATAGTATTTGGGAAGACTATACAGTAAATACAGTAAAAAATCCCAACAATTAAGTATAAGTAAATAAATTGAAAATCCAAAACTTAGGGAGATAAGTTATTGTGGCCAAAAAAGAGGAAGTTAGAGTACAAGAAAACAAGGAAAGTTTCCAGCTTCTAGCTTTTTTCAAAGAAACAAAAGAAGAACTAGATAAAGTAGTATGGCCAAGCAGAGAGCAGCTCATCAGTGAGTCTGTTGCTGTACTGTTAATGGTTATTCTCTCGGCAACAATCATTTATCTAGTAGATGAGTTCTTTAGTTGGGCAGCTGGGGTGGTGTTTGGATGAAATTATATCCTGAAGAAACACAAGACACAACGCAATCAAACCAGGGGGAAGAAAAGCCCAGAGAGTTTCTCAAAGGAGAATTACGATGGTATGCAGTACAAGTTGCCTCTGGTTGCGAAAAACGAGTTAAGGCTAATTTAACCCAGCGTATTCAAACTCTTGATGTTGCAGATAAAATATTTAAAATAGAAATACCTCATACACCCGCAGTTAGGCTTCGTAAAGATGGCAGTCGCCAACATAGTGAAGAAAAAGTTTTTCCTGGCTATGTATTAGTACAAATGAGGCTAAATTGGATAGAGGAACAAAAAAAATGGACAATTGATGACGAAGCATGGCAGGTTGTCAAAAGTACCCCACATGTGATTAACTTTGTAGGGGCTGAACAAAAGCGTCGCTATGGAAGGGGTCGTGGTCATGTTAAGCCGTTACCACTGAGTCCTTCAGAAGTAGAAAGAGTCTTTAAACGAGCTCAAGAGCAAGACCCAATGCTCAAGGTGACAGTGGCAGAAGGAGATCATATTACAGTTCTCTCAGGGCCATTCAAAGAGTTTGAAGGTGATGTAATTGAAGTAAGTCCAGAAAGAGGTAAATTGAAAGCGCTATTATCCATTTTTGGACGAGATACGCCAGTAGAATTAGAATTTAATCAGGTAGAAAAGCATAAATAATGGCAAAAAAAGTCGTGGCGCTGATCAAGTTGGCTATTACGGCGGGAAAGGCTAACCCTTCTCCGCCTATAGGTCCTGCTTTAGGTCAGCATGGTGTGAATATTATGGCGTTTTGTAAAGAGTATAACGCCAAAACTGTAGACCAAGCTGGTACAGTAGTTCCAGTAGAAATCTCGGTTTATGAAGACCGTAGTTTTACTTTTGTTCTGAAAACCCCTCCTGCAGCAGTCTTAATTAAAAAAGCAGCAGGTGTAGAACGTGGTTCAAGTGAACCAAATCGTACAAAGGTAGGCTCAATTACAAAAGCTCAATTGCAAGAAATAGCCCAAACAAAAATGCCAGACCTCAATGCTAATGACATTGAAGCTGCAATGAAAATTGTAGGAGGCACAGCTAGAAATATGGGTATTACTATTGCGGATTGATTTGATTAATTAATCCAATTCCCAAATATCTGTATTCTAAAGTAGAAATAGAAACAAAAGTAAATTGATATTAGGGGGAGAAGCAGAGCTTCGTTAAGTACCCCAGGAGAATAAAATGCCAAAAAAAGTCTCTCGTAGATTAGAAGAACTGAGAAAAAAAGTAGAAGAGCGACCTTATGAACCTGAAGAGGCGCTTCAAGTTTTAAAAGAAACAGCTACAGCAAAATTTTCAGAAGCAGCAGAAGCTCATATTCGCTTAGGGATTGATCCTAAGTATACAGATCAACAGCTACGAACTACAGTGGCCTTACCCAAAGGAACTGGTCAAACCGTCCGAATTGCAGTCATTGCCAAAGGTGAAAAAGTTAACGAGGCTCTGGCCGCAGGAGCTGACTTAGCTGGATCGGAGGAGCTAATTGAAGAAATTAGCAAAGGGATGATGGATTTTGATACCTTGATCGCTACACCTGATGTGATGCCTAAAGTAGCTAAACTAGGGCGTTTATTAGGACCGAGAGGTTTAATGCCATCTCCTAAAGGCGGTACTGTAACTTTCGATCTGGCACAAGCTATTGACGAGTTTAAGGCAGGTAAGTTAGAATTTAGAGCCGACCGCACAGGTATAGTTCACGTTATGTTTGGTAAAGCTTCTTTTTCTGTAGAAGATTTGCTGATCAACTTAAAGGCTTTACAAGATTGTATTGACCGTAACCGTCCTTCTGGTGCAAAAGGTCGCTATTGGCGTAGTATATATGTATCAGCAACAATGGGACCATCAATTGAAATTGAAGTTAGTGCCCTGCGGGATCTAAAATTAACAGCAGAAGCTTAATCTATATTAAATAAGTGGTCAGCTTTCAGCAGATTTTTTTTGAGATGCCTTCGTTTGCGGAGCATTCCGGAACGGAAAGGATATTTTAACTTGTCCAAGGGCTATCCGGCAGGTTGGAAACCGGGTATTTTTACCCAAAGCAATAAAAGCTGATGGCTAATGGCTAATCGCTGATAGCTAGTTAAATAAGATTTCTCAAGCTAAAATAATTAAAATCAAAGAGCTTAAGACAGCAGGTGCTAATAGCTTAATTTCCTGCCGAGGTTCAAGGATTAACAATTCAAAAACAGGTATAAGGGATTTTTGTCGAAATCTTTAATAAGTTACTTGTTTTGGATTCATAATTCTTTGCCCTGGCAGATAGTATAATCCGCCAGGGTTTTTGGTTTGTCAAGGAGGTGATAAATATGGGCAAAACGAAGGAACAAAAACAAGAGATGTTGGCAGACATCAAGCAAAACTTGAGTGAAAGTCAGCTAGCACTTGTAGTTGATTATCACGGACTATCCGTGGCAGAAATTACAGACCTGCGTAGACGACTACTGCCTACTGGTAGCTGTTGCTCTGTAGCTAAAAATTCTCTGATGGGAATAGCAGTTAAAGAAGATGCCAACTGGCAACCTATGGAACAGTTGTTGGCAGGATCTAATGCTTTCCTATTCCTAAAAGATGATATCGGCGGTGCTATCAAGGCGTACCAAGAATTCCAAAAAACCACCAAAAAAACAGAATTTAAGGGTGGTGTGATGGAAGGGCGACTCCTGACTCAAGATCAGGTTAAAGCGATCGCCGATCTACCATCTAAGGAAGAGTTACTTGCTAAAGTGGCTGGTGCTCTCAACAGTATAGCTACTAAGTTGGCTGTTGGTCTAAATGCTGTACCTACTCAACTTGCCACTGGTATTAATGAGGTTCCAGCTTCTGTAAATAGAGCTATTAAAGCAATTTCAGAAAAAGAACAACAAGGCGATGGTGCCTAACACAAACAACATGAATTTTTGACTAATATCCTATCAGTTTTATTATGAGAATAATTCCAGTAATTTAACTATATTAAAGGTAATAAAAAAGTCTAAATTCTAGCGAAAAAATAACTACAAACTAACAAAAAATAGGAGATTACTAATGTCTGCAAAAACCGACGAAATTCTAGAACAACTTAAGTCTCTTTCTTTGCTCGAAGCATCTGAATTAGTTTCACAAATAGAAGAAGCTTTTGGTGTTAGTGCTGCTGCTCCTGCTGGTGGCATGATGATGCCTATGGGTATGCCTGGTCCTGGAGGTGCTGCTGCTCCTGCGGAAGAAGCTGAAGAACAAACTGAGTTTGATGCAATTCTTGAAGAGTTTCCTTCAGATAAGAAAATTGCTATTCTTAAAGTGGTTCGTGCCATTACAGGTTTGGGTCTGAAAGAAGCAAAAGATTTGGTAGAGTCTGCACCTAAGCCAATTAAAGAAGGTATTGCTAAAGAAGCTGCTGAAGATATTAAGAAGCAATTAGAAGATGCAGGAGCTAAGGTGACAGTTAAATAGTTATCTTTGGGAAAATATTTAGTGAATAATATTCACTATAACATTAGACAAATTTCTCTATAAACTTAGAGAATGTTGATATTTTTTTTACAGCCTGTATCATTGATATGGGCTGTTTTATCTGAAAATTATAGCGGTCTTGATTAAAATTAAAATTCCGCACGACAAAATATAGTACATGAATTTGGAAAAAACTTGAGACAGCAGTTTTTATCTTTTATCTTTGTTGTAAAATAATAGGTAATCTATCTTCGCCCCCACCAATAATAACCACTTTTGTATTAGGAGAAGCTGCTCACTTTTCAGTAGCTTCAATAGCTTTTAACTTCAAGACTTGTTCAGTTAATCCTTGAGAAAGTAATTTTTGAGCATTTGCCATACCTTGAGCTTCTATTTTTTTTCGTTCTGCCTCTTGACGTGCTTTTTCTAATTCAAATTGCATTCGCTGGCTTTCTTGTTCTGCCTTTAATTTTTCTTGAATTGCTTGTTGAATATTTCTAGGTAATTAAATATCTCTGAACAAGCTGACTCAACTATAAAACCCAAAGGATTTAACTCTTGAGTAAGTTTTTCAAGTAAACTGTTGGCTATACCATTCTCATAGTTCATTGCTAATTAATAACTAAAACTGATTACCACCAATGAACAGAGAGCTGTGATCTAAGCTAAATGGCCTAGCAAAAGTTAGGTCAAGATACAACTTGCTTTTTTTTTAATCTGATCCGGATCTATTATGACTCAAACTTTTTCCAACGCTTCCAATAACACAATTAGCACCAATGGTGTTAAAACTTCTACAAATGGTATTTCTCACCGACCTGACCGCAGCTCCTCATCTAATGGTCAACCGATTAAACAACAACCTCCTGCTACAGAGACCAATGAAGCAATGATGGAGGCAGTACGAACAATGTTACTATCAGTAGGAGAAAACCCTGAACGAGAAGGCTTACTCAAAACTCCTAAGCGGGTTGCAGAAGCAATGCGATTCCTCACTCAAGGCTATAATCAATCCCTTGAAGAAATTGTCAATAATGCCATTTTTGACGAAGGTCATAACGAAATGGTTCTAGTTAGAGATATCAATCTTTTTAGTCTTTGTGAACATCATATGTTACCATTTATGGGAAAAGCTCATGTAGCTTATATTCCCAATCAAAAAGTAGTAGGTCTTAGTAAGCTAGCTCGGATTGTGGAAATGTATTCCCGTAGATTGCAAGTTCAGGAGCGACTCAACCGTCAAATTGCTGAGGCAATTCAACAAGTTTTAGAACCAAAAGGTGTTGCAGTTGTCATAGAAGCTACTCATACCTCTATGGTAATGCGAGGAGTACAAAAACCTGGGTCTTGGACTGTTACCAGTGCTATGCTTGGTTTATTTGAAGAAGATCAGAAAGTTAGAGAGGAATACCTGAGCTTAATTCGCCATCAACCTGCATTCTTTTAACTAGCTAGTGTCGCTACGCGGAATTTAAAAGTCAGCGGAAGTCAAAAGTCAAAAGTCAAAAGTCAAGAGTATTGATTGGTAAGGCTTTTAGGATTTTGTAACTGGTTAGTTATTTCTGCCATCCTGCACTACTAACTGAATACCCTGGGAATAAGGAAGCAACTTTTCTTATTTCCCTCTTCTTTT
>NZ_JAAHGK010000090.1:0-10365 GCF_010672505.1 Okeania sp. SIO2B9
ATTCGACCCGTAAACATACAGGCTCGATGAGGCAACTGGGGCAAATGAAGCGCTCAAAATCTCAAAGTGCGGACTTTGTTGACGGGGACTTAGAAACCCCGTCCGTCTACACGGCGGGGTAGTTCATTTTAAGTTAGTCTAGTACGGATTAACTGACCGAGTATTTATAATAGAGTTATTAGTTAATAAATTTTCTAATTAAAACTGAAATTAAGCAAGCAAAAACTAGAATTTTGATGCCTTTAAATTCAAAATAATTTTCTTTAACTATATTACTACCCGAAAGTTAAGTGTATTAATTAGTAATTAAGTTTGTTCAGGATAAAGGCTAGTTAATAGCCCTAAATTATGTTCCAACTAAATATTCTCAAGTGGATGCAAGAATCTGCTACCGAGAACACAGAATCATTGATAGAGCAGCTACTACATATTGGTGCTGCCCTTTCAGATACTTACGATTTGGGCGATATTTTACATTTAATTTTATCCAAAAGTCGGGAGATAACTTGTAGTGATGCAGGTAGCGTCTATCTAGTAGAAAAAAAAGGAAATCAACCTACTAAGTTATTGTTCAAGGTAGCCCAAAATGATTCTTTGCCAGACTTTTCTTTCCACGAGCTGGCGATCAATATGACACCGAAAAGCTTGGCCGGATATGTTGCTCTTACAGGTGAAAGTTTAAACTTATCAGATGCCTATAATTTACCTTTAAGTGTACCTTATAAATTTGACAAAAGCTTCGACAAAAATACTGGTTATCGTACTTGTTCTGTGTTAGTTTTACCTATGCAAAATAGGTCTCAAGAAATAATTGGAGTGCTCCAGTTAATTAATCGCAAGATTAACTCAAATGCAGTATTAACAGCGAAGAATTTTCAAGAATTAATTCAGCCATACTCACAATGGGAAGAACGAATAGTAAGTTCTCTTGCTTCTCAAGCAGCTATATCAATAGAAAGAAATCATTTACAAGAAAATATTGAAAATCTATTTGATGGCCTTGTTAAAGCATCAGTACAAGCAATAGAAGCTAGAGATTTATGTACATCAGGTCATTCAGAGCGAGTAGCAAAATTGACAGTCAGCTTGTGTCAAGAAGTTAATACTATTACCAGCGGGCCTTTATGGGCAGTGTCCTTTAACGAGCAGCAAATTAAAGAAGTTCGGTATGCTGCTTTGCTGCATGATTTCGGTAAAATTGGAGTCCCAGAAGCAATATTAACAAAACGTAAAAAACTTTATGAACAACAATTAGAGCTGATTCAGCAAAGGTTTTCTGTTGCTCAACGTACCTTGGAGATGGAGCATACTCAAACCAAGTATAAACAGTTACTCGGACATTTATCTGACATATCTCAACAACATACTCAAGAAAATTGTCCTCTATGCCAAAAAATTGAAAATTTGGATTTAGAACTAGAAACAGCGATCACCAAGCTTAATAACTATTGGCAAATAGTATTAACCGCTAACGAGCCAACTATAACAACAGAAGAACCACTGAAACAACTGAAGCAATTATTACTTTACACTTACAAAGACATAGACGGTCAAGTTAAATCACTAATTACACCGGAGGAAATGGCTCAACTAGCAGTTCCTAGAGGTAACTTGACTTTTGAAGAAAGAAAAGCTATAGAGTCTCATGTAACTCATTCTTACGAATTTTTGAAGCGGATTCCCTGGACAAATAACTTACAGCAAATTCCAGAAATTGCTTATGGACACCATGAAAAATTGGACGGCAGTGGTTATCCCAGGGGACTAAAGCAAAAAGATATTCCTATTCAAGCCCAGATTATGGTTATTGCAGATATATATGATGCTTTAACAGCAGGAGATCGCCCCTACAAACAAGGTTTGCCTGTAGAAGTTGCTCTCAGAATTATGCGTCATGAAGCAGCCCAGAATAAAATTAATAGCAACTTCTTGGAACTATTTGAACAACGAGAAGTCTTCTCCATACTAGGACACAGCAAATAAGGTACACTCAAAAAAGCAAAAATTTATACTAGAGATACAAAGATCAAAAATTAATTAGGCCATGGTTAACAGAATAAAAAAATTCTGTATAGAGGTTGTTGATAAAAAAAAATTGTGATAACCTGTCACTCAACTACCGAATCTATTTATCAAAAAATCTTGAAAGAGGACTCCCGCTATAATCGCGAGATTTAGCGGTGAGAGGGGGCGTACAAATTGCACGGGAAACCAACGCACACAGCCCCTCATAGATTTCAAAGTTATAAATTAATTAAGTGGTGGTGAATCAATAGTAGAGGGTTAATAGCGGTGGGGCACACCGTTCAATAAAAGCGCACCGCCTGCGCTGAGGTTTCCTCAGCGTAAAGACGGAGCAAGAAAAGCTTGTGGAGACGGTCTGGCAGGGGTACAGCTCAACTTGTTTGATTTGTTATCTAGTTAAGAGTTTGTGAAGCAAGAATCCCCCGTTATAATCGAGCGATTTAACGGTGGGAGTGTCAAGTAAAAATCTTAGGGTTAAAAATTAAATTTTTAGTAAAACTCACAGAAAGCTCTGTTTGTGCTGTAGATAAAGTTGAACAAACCTCAAAATTTGTTCTAAGATTGGAAGTATTTTTAAGATTGCTTGTAAGTCTAATCCTGCCAAGAGCTACCTAGACTCTGAAAAAAAATTAGACTATTTGCACCTTTGCAACTCCTTCTTAATAATCAAGAAGTTGCAAAGCTAAAACTATGCTAACCAATCAAAATTAACTGATAAATATAGCCAAATGGTCTCTCTGCGATCGGTGTGAGGATGAGAGGGAAAATGTCAAAAAAATTCTGGAATTGTCTACTATTTAGTCCAGCAGTCTTGGGAGCAACCCTTGTTGCATCCTCAGCCGCTGTAGCGACTGAAAGTAAATCAGCAAATCTGGTTGTTCAGTCCCAAGATACAAGCATAGAAACACAGGAAACTGAACTATTAGCTCAAGTCCCTGGAACAAATTCAGCTAATTCCGTTGCTAATGCACCAGCAACGACCATAAGACAAATAAACCGCTACGGAAGAGAAGGTCGTAACCTTCGTCAACCAAGTCTTCGTAATCTTAACAGAGGAAATAGAAGAAAAACAAAAGGTCAAGTTACTTCTGTATCTCAACTTTCTGATGTTCAACCTACAGACTGGGCCTTTCAAGCACTACAATCCTTAGTTGAGCGTTATGGATGTATTGTTGGATATCCGGATGGTACTTATAGAGGTAACCGTGCTTTAACCCGTTTTGAATTTGCGGCTGGTGTTAATGCTTGCTTAGATAGAATTACAGAACTATTACAAGCTGCTATAGCAGATACAGTAACTAGAGAAGACCTGGCAATTCTACAAAGATTACAAGAAGAATTTTCTGCTGAATTAGCTATTTTGCGGGGTCGTGTTGATGCTCTAGAAGCTCGTGCTGCTGAATTAGAGGCCAATCAATTTTCGACAACTACCAAACTTAGAGGTGAGGTAATTTTTGCCTTTGTTGATAACTTTGAAGACCAAGGGCGATACGGAACCTTCAACGATAATACACAAGACGAAGACCAAACAGTATTTCAATACAGGGTACGTTTGAATTTCAACACTAGCTTTTCTGGTGAGGACTTATTATTTACAAGGTTACAAGCAGGTAATGCTCAAGCATTTAACCAGAAGATAGCTGAGGCTGAGGGACAGCAAACTTTTAATGTTCTTAACCTCACAGATGATACGGTTGAGCTAGATAAACTTTTCTATAAGTTCCCTGTCAGGGATAACATTAGAGTAACTATTGCTGCTAATAAAGTAAGTTGGTACGATTTTGTTCCTACTCTCAACCCTTACATGGAAGATTATGATGGAGGAAGTGGTTCTTTAAGTGCTTTTGGTCAAAGGAGTCCGATCTATCGTTTAGGGGGAGGTAAAGGACTTGGCGTTGAGTATGATTTTGGTTGCAAAGACCAATATGCTTGTGTCTATAGTCCATTTTCTGTATCTTTTGGTTACTTAGCAGCGGAAGGTGAAGATCCTCGGGAAGGAAGAGGTTTATTTAATGGAGATTATGCTGCATTAGCACAACTAACTTTTACTCCAATCAAAAATTTCCAAATTGGACTTACCTACAACAAAGGCTATTTTGGACCAGGAAATTTTGGATATGATGATGGTGCAGCTACAGGTCTAGGGGATAATGGCAGTTTAAACAGTGGCTTTGTGGGGACTGGTGTTGCCAATACTATCTTTGGTTTAAATGCAGAACTTAATGACCGCCGACCAGGTTCAGTTAATATTGCCCAGCCAGTTTCGACTAATGCTTATGGTGTACAAATGTCCTGGCGAGCAGCTGATTGGGTAACTATTAATGGCTTTGGTATGTATCTTGATGGGAAGCTGATTGGTTTAGGTGATTTTGAACAATGGAGTTATGGAGCAAATTTAGCTTTCCCCGATCTGTTTAAGGAAGGTAGTTTAGGTGGTATTGTTGTAGGTCGGGAACCCTACATGAATGAACTACAAGTTCCTAACGGGTTGGCATCGGGATTACGACAAGATATGTCATGGCACATAGAAGCATTTTACAAATATCAAGTTACAGATAATATCTCGATTACTCCTGGTGTAACTGTAATTACAAATGCTAACCAAGATGATGATAATGATGAATTAATTATCGGTACTATCAGGACTACATTCCAGTTCTAGTGATTAGCTGAAGTTATTAGGGTGGAATTCCACCCTATACACCTTAAAAGTTTTAAAAGTTTATTTATTGCAATTTATCTAGGATTACTCAAACTACATACATATAATTCTGAGAGTTAAAAATTCTATACTTGAATTATCAAATTATCCTGATAGATATAGCAGAAAAAAGAAGCAAGGAGGAAAAAGTTAGTTATCTAGAAGAAAAAAAATCTTGTGTTGCCTGAGTTTTAATCTTTTGATATGTCCGCCCTCTTTGCTTCGACTACTATAATAATTAACAACTTATTTGAAAACAGATTCCTCTACATTTCTGTTCCCTGTTTCTTATTTTGGTAATTAACATCAGTAAACTAAATTTATTTTTAACTATTTTTATTGACAGATATTAAATGAGATTTGATGTTGGCTTGAATTCAAAATTTATAAATATATAAATTAGCAAGTAGTTATATACTATCTTCTTAAGGGCTACTCAAAAAGGGGCATTGCACAGTGACGAATGATTTGAGATTTTTGATAAACAAGATTTTGGATTAATTAATTGCTATAATTAATAATTAATATTAGGTTTTTTTTAGTCAAAGTCTAAACTATTTTTTGGCAATATAATTCCATAATGTGCAACCCCCAAAAAGGTTGTATAATTACAATTTTTGTCTTGAAAATTTGGTAAATTATTTAAGTAAGTATATGTGAAAACTAATTTATAGCAGTCGCCAAGGTGCTTAGGACATAAAGGAGAAATATAGGGTTGGCGGAGGCTAGCCGCAGCTATATCGCCTCTATGAAATGGTCTAATAACTTTGATTCTTCTCTATCCTAATCGCCCTGGCAGTTACTATAACTTATGTTTCGAGGTAAATAAAAGTTAACAACAGCGTATCTGTCTTGAACACAGCTCCAAAGGATCGAGAGAGAATGGAGAAAGTTAGCCATATCCGTATATCCAATTGACTAACAAAAAAAATAGAAAATATATTTGATTAAAAATCAACTTATTATTTAGTAGTAAGTATACAAACTTATAAATTAGTTTTAAGGTTTTTTAAGAGAGAAGATTAACTCAATAATTTTGATTAAACAATATGCTCAGAAGAACATAAAGAAAAAGAAAAAATATATAAATCTGTAAGATTCAGTACATAAGATATATATATATATATATAAACCCAAGCAATCATAGCTAATATTGGGTATACTTATCAAAAGAAAATAGAAAATAACTTAATATAAATTAATTTTATACTTTTGCTAATAATGTGAAGTCATGAAAAAAGTAGAAAGTATTTTTACATAAATAAAACATACTTTACTTTAGCTGCAAATAAACTTTAAGTTTAGCATAATAAACAATTATTTTCTATCAAATTATAAGTAGCCCTCAGCATACTATTTAGGATAAAAATATCATGCGTATTGCTCATAATATTACTGAATTAGTAGGTCGCACACCTCTAGTACAATTGAATCGTATTCCTCAAGCAGAAGGTTGTGTAGCCAGAATAGTAGTAAAGTTAGAAGGAATGAATCCTGCTGCCTCTGTCAAGGACCGCATCGGTGTTAATATGGTTAATGCAGCAGAGCGTGAGGGATTGATTACACCAGGTCAAACAGTATTAGTTGAACCAACATCTGGAAATACAGGTATTGCTCTAGCAATGGTAGCTGCAGCTAGGGGTTACAAGTTAATTTTAACAATGCCAGAAACGATGAGTTTAGAGCGTCGTTCTATGTTACGCGCCTACGGAGCAGAACTGGTTTTGACCCCAGGTAGTGAAGGTATGAAAGGTTGTATCACAAAAGCACAGGAGATAGTTGAGTCAACGCCTAAGGCATACATGTTACAACAGTTCCAGAACCCAGCTAATCCACAAATTCATCGCCAGACTACAGCATTGGAAATATGGGAAGATACAAATGGCCAAGTAGATATTTTGGTGGCAGGTATTGGTACTGGTGGAACAATTACAGGTATTGCAGAGACTATTAAGCAACGAAAGTCTGATTTTCAAGCGATCGCTGTGGAGCCTTCAAATAGTCCAGTCTTATCTGGTGGACAACCTGGACCTCATAAAATTCAGGGAATAGGAGCAGGTTTTGTCCCGTCTGTTCTGAATCTGGATATCATAGATGAAGTGGTTCAGGTTGCTGATAGTGAAGCAATTAGTTATGGTCGTCGTATAGCTAAAGAGGAAGGTATCTTGTCAGGTATTTCTACAGGAGCAGTTCTTTGTGCAGCAATAAAGGTAGGTCAGCGACCAGAAAATCAAGGTAAATTAATAGTAATGATTCAGCCTAGTTTTGGGGAGCGTTATTTAAGTACTCCACTATTTCAGGAACCAGAACAAACTCTAGCTACAGCAGTTAGCTAGATATATTTAGTTAGCTAAATCTAAGAACCCATTCTTGTCCCCATTGTGGCATTGTAATAGATCGTGACTTCAATGCCGCAATAAATATAAAAAATAGGGCGGTGGGGCATCCCGTCCTTAAAGCTCGTGGAGTCCGACGGGGGACCGGGACCGTGAAACGAGAAGCCCGCACTATACCGAATGGTTAGTGTGGGAGTATGTCACTGTGGGACTTACACATTCACGCAATACTAGATTTTTGGCAAATTTAGGTCATCAGGAAAAAGTAACAGGAATACTTAGTTTCTGCATATTAGTTGATTTGAATTTCAGTTTGACAAAATGCCTCAATATACGTGCTCAAAACTATAGTGCTATATATTTGCGTAGTAGTGTTTGATGAGAATTGTAAGTACCTGACTAATTTGGGATTATTTAAAGCTCTGCAAAGACTAAGTATTGTGATGAGAAAATATAATTAGTCTTCTACCTAACGGAAAGTCAAATTTAATCCCAGTTCAAAATTTAGCAGAATTCATATTTACGGGAAATTCAAATACCTTATATAATTTTCTACTCACTATTGCTATCTAGAATCTAAAATATTTAATCTATCATTATCAATTTAAAAGTTTGTTTATTTCATTGGTAAATTATTGATAACAATGAATAAAATAAGTAATGGAAATGTAAAAACTTAGATTCTATTGTAAATATTGAGTAGAAATAATTTTATGGTCACTAGTGATTATTACAAAACTTTGAATGTTAATCCCACAGCAACTCAGGGACAAATTAAACAAGCTTATCGTCGTTTAGTGAAGTTATTTCACCCAGATGCTAATACAGAAATAGCAGACCATGAACGTATTATTAGCATTAATGAAGCTTATGAAGTATTGGGCGATCCCCAACTTAGAAAATCTTATGATCAACAATTTAATCAACACGATCAGAAATATACTAATACAAAGCAAAGTTACTATAAGCAAAATAAAAGAGGTAATAATGCAGATGAAAATCTACAAAAATGGTTAAATCAGGTTTATAAACCAGTTAACAAAATTATAATTCAAATATTAAAACCTCTAAAAAAGGAAATTGATTATTTAGCAGCCGATCCGTTTGATGACCAACTAATGGAATCATTCCAAAATTATTTAGAAACTTGTCGGCGCTTGCTCAAAAAAGCTCATAATTTATTTAGTTCTCAGCCAAATCCATCTAATTTGGCAGGAGTAGCAGCTCATTTATATTATTGCTTAAATCAGGTTAGTGACGGAATAGAAGATTTAGAATTGTTTACTCTAAATTATGATGATTATTATTTACATACAGGTCAAGAACTATTTAGAATTGCTTCTAGATTACGCCAGGAAGCACAGGCAGGAATAAATGGTATTTTATAACTTTATTTATTCTTGAGGATAGAGTGGAAAAGTCATACCAATTTGATAAATATTTATCACACATCATAAAATATTGATTATAACTACTTGCTCTTGATAGAAACTGCTATAAATCTTAGATTTCAATATCACTTTTCTTTAGTTAAGCGTTTCCTAACTCTCAGATATTTTTGACACAACTACGTTGAGGATTACTATATTCTTTGATCCAATAGTATTAGATATTATATTAGCTCATTACGAAAATTTATCTCTAATTTTTGCCATTTTTTTTATAGACTAAAAGTTAGTTTCTGGAAATGTATACTTTTTCCATTTAACATGAAATCCGGTTATACAATTGTCCTACTCTATACTTTATATTAATGTAGACTTAATGTAGACATAAAATTCCAGAATATCCCTAGATAATTCTCACTCTCATCCTTCCTTTCTCTTTTCTCTTTTCTCCTTTCTTCTGACTACTAACTACTGAATTATACGATAATATCATGTCCGGATAATTAGTGATAAAAAACTTTCTCCTTCTCCTCTTATACCAATTACCAAAAGTAATGCTATACTTAGGTAACACTTCAGTTATTAAGTAATTAAACTATCCTAATAAATTTTTTGCTAATTTGAGCATATTTAATATGAATTATTATTATTTTTACTTCTCCCCCACTCCCTTACTCAAGAAAATGTAGAAAAGTTTTTGAGAATATGGTATTATTTCTTTTCTCCTGACTCCTGACTCCTGAATCCTAATTTATTTAAATTCCAAAAAGAGTTTGAATCCGATTTCTAATCCTAGTAAAGGGAGTATTTTCTGAAGAACTACGATCAAGTAATCCTAATTCTTGTAATGCCTGTCGGCGTTCACAAAGCTTTCGAGAAATATCAGTAGCCAAACTAGGAGATTCTTCTAATAATCTTTGCAAATCATGTTTTTCTATTACAAATAAAATTGAATCTTCAATAGTTTTTACTGTAGCTGTACGAGGAGAACCCAATAACAAAGACATTTCACCAAAAAATTCTCCTTCGTGAAGAGTTGCAATATATTTACCAGTTTTTTCAGAAATCACCTCAATAGCACCAGAAAGAATAATGTAAAAAGAATCTCCAACATCATTTTCTCTAAATATAATTTGCCCTTGAGGAAATAACTGTCTATAACCATATTCTATTAATTTTCTGAGTTTTAAATCAGTAAGACTTTCAAAATAAGTGACTCTTCTGAGTAGGTCTCGCAAAGTCCAATTATTTGGTGATTTTAATGCTGATTTTTTAGTTTGTTGAAAACTACTATGTTTTTGCTCAGAAGAAACACCATTTTGAGAAAAAACTTTATTTTCGCTATTTTTTGTAAAAATACTACTGTTAAATAAGGTACTCAAATCTTGTGGATTTTTTAACCATAAATCTCTCTGAGGAAAGGGAATAACTATATCCTGCTGAGTCAATTCATGCTCAATTAAAAAATTCAAAGAACTTTGAATTATATCGCTATCTTGAGGATGGTCAATCCAAACTAATAACTCAAAATCTAAAGAACTATCACCAAAACCTTTAAACCATACTTTAGGAGAAGGACAGTTTAATACACTCGTTTCTGCCCGAGCAGCAGCTAATAATGCTTCCGTTACTAACAGTGGATCGCTACCATAAGCAACTCCAACTGGCATACGAAGACGACTTTTAGGATCTTTATAACTCCAGTTAATAATATTATTTTCTACAAATTTTATATTAGGTACAATTACAAATATGCCGTCAAGAGTACGCACAATTGTAGACCTAATAGAAATATTTTCTACTGTTCCTAATAAATTGTCTACTTCAATAAAATCTCCTACCTTAATAGGTTGTTCAAATAAAAGTGTTAAACCACTAATAAAGTTACTAGCAAGATTTTGTAATCCAAAGCCAA
>NZ_JAAHGK010000900.1:0-3230 GCF_010672505.1 Okeania sp. SIO2B9
GAACGCCGTAATATTCCATTAGCTCCTCTAAATTCTCCTCCTTATGGAGCAGCTTTAAATAGTAAAGTGCGACGGAATGAACCTGAAAGAATGTTAGATTTATTATTAGTTTACTGTTTAATTGAAGCTCGAAGTCACGAACGTTTAGGATTACTTGCAGATTACTGTCCAGAACCAGAGTTAGCAAAATTTTATCGTAGTTTAATGGCATCTGAAGCCAGACATTATGGAATATATTGGATTTTAGCCACAACTTATTTTGAACAAGAAAAAGTAGAGGAAAGATTAGAGGAATTAGCAATATTTGAAAGTGAAATTCTGAGCAATTTACATCCCGAACCACGCATTCATAGTTAACTAGCTATCAGCTTTTAGCTCTCAGCTCTCAGCTCTTATGATGGGGTTTATATGAATATAGACTTTAAAGGGTGAACGGCCGTTAGCTTCGCATAACTATCGTGAACGCACCTACAGAGGTAGGGAAGTAGTAAACATCAGAGTAATACACACCTACTGGCTAATAATCTCTCAAAAAATTATTGAATTTTACTAATTACTTAATCATTAAAGTCTGGCATAAATATAGTATTATTTTTGAGAAATGGTATTAAATATTAGGTGGCGTGGTAATTTATTTTTTACTTTTTTAAACCAAGATTACTAATGTGTATCTTGATAATTTATATCATGTCCGAACGCAATTGTTTGTGTAAACCTAAGGGTGAATATCTACAGGAAATTTAGATTTTTTTCTTGCTCAATAGCCTTCCTATCTCTTCTTTCCTCTTCCCTCTTCCTTCTTCCTTACCTTTGCTATACAATACCGATGCTACCAGACATGATATTATTTGTTTGAAAATTAAAAATAAACAATGTGGTATTTGCTTATAGGAATTCTATTTCAATTGCAGGTAAACAAACCTTTGAATTTAGGCAACAGGTAACAGGGGTAAAAGTTTGAGAATTTTTATATATCCTTTGATTTTTGACAAATCATTTTAGATTGCTATAAAACCTTTAACCTACCACCTACCACCTAAAACCTTCTACCTAAAACCTTCTTAAATTATGAAAAAATATTATCGTGATTTTGTAATTAGAAATTGGCAACCAGATGACCGTCAAATAGTAGCAAATATTATCAGTTCTGTTCTGGCAGAATACGGTTTAAACTGGGAACCCAAAGATGCAGATCGAGATGTCTTACAAGTAGAAAAATTTTATCAAAATGTAGGAGGAGAATTTTGGGTTATAGAAAAACAAGAAAAAATATTAGGCACTGCCGCATATTATACAATTTCACGAGGTAATAAAGCAGCCGAAATTAGAAAGATGTACTTATTGCCAGAAGTCAGAAATCAAGGTTTAGGAAAATTTTTATTAAAAGAATTAGAAAACAAAATTATAGAATGTAAATTTCAAGAAATTTGGATAGAAACAGCAACAGTATTGCAAGAAGCTGTTAAATTATATGAAAGTAGCGGTTATCACTTAACAACTGGTGTAGAAACCAAACGCTGCGATCGCATTTATCAAAAAATTCTAGACACAAAATAAACAGTAAATTAATTAAGATTGTCGCCTTAGATGAGAAAAATTTACCTACCACCTAACACCTAACACGCAACAAAAGCGTAACAAAAATTATATGGATTTACGTTATCTCATTCCCTTTTTCGACCCCAAAGTCCAAACATGGACTATAGAAGCTAGACTATTGCGATGGTTCACATTCCTTTGGTTATTTATCGGTTTAGTAGTATTGTTTTCCGCCTCCTATTCCAGTGGTGCAACAGAATATGGAGATGGTCTATACTTTTTTAAAAGGCAGTTAATATGGGCTTTAGTAGGAACGATGGGATTTAATATAATTGTTTATACCCGCTTATCTACTATGCTGCAAACTGCCAAAATAGGCATAATTTTAATACTCACTCTACTATTTCTCACCCTGGTACCAGGAATAGGAACTACAATTAATGGTGCAACTCGCTGGATATCTTTAGGCCCAGTAGTTATTCAACCATCTGAACTAATGAAACCTTTTTTGGTGCTGCAAGCAGCTAATTTGTATAGTAAATGGAATCGCTTGACTTGGTTAGTAAGGATAACTTGGTTATGTACTTTTTCTTTGATACTAGCATCTATCTTACTGCAACCAAACTTAAGTACCACTGCCTTATGTGGTATGATTTTATGGTTTATTGCCTTTGCAGCAGGACTACCTTACTTTTATCTAGGAGGTATTGCTTTAGGTGGATTTCTTTTAGCTACCATTAGCGTCAGCATTAATGATTATCAGAGGAGGCGAGTTCTTTCTTTTACAAATCCTTGGGCAGATTCAATGGGGGATGGCTATCAGTTAATTCAAAGTTTACTAGCAGTCGCTTCTGGAGATATTTGGGGCAGCGGTTTCGGTTTATCTCAGCAAAAGCTACATTTTCTTCCTATTCCATATAGTGACTTTATATTTTCTGTTTATGCTGAAGAGTTTGGTTTTGTGGGAGCCTTATTACTGTTAATATTATTAGCTATATACAGTATTATTGCTTTGAGAGTTGCCTTAAAAGCTACTAGAATGGCACATCAACTTGTAGCCATTGGAGTAATGATAGCTTTAGTAGGTCAGTCTTTCTTAAATATAGGTGTTGCGACTGGGATACTGCCAACTACAGGTTTACCATTGCCAATGTTTAGCTATGGCGGTAGTTCAATGATTGGTAGTTTGTCGCTAGCTGGATTATTAGTTAGAGTAGCTAGAGAAGAAAATCAGGCAGATGTTTTAATCTTGAAAGAACGTCGCTTACGAAGGCAACGCTATGTGCAATAGATATCTCCGGAAAAGAGGCAGTAGGCAGTAGGCAGTAGGCAGTAGGCAGTAGGGGGAAAGAATTGATAATTTCTGTGTGATAATTGATTTGATTTTTTATTATCATGCCTATGTCTAATAAATATCTTCAGAAAAGAGGAAAACCAGAACTGGGAAAATAGTGTATATCTAAAAATAGATTTTACTTTTGATTTGTGGAGGTTCCTAATATAGAACTACAAGAACTGGTTAAGACATTTTTCAATCCTAAAACCCTTTTACAGTTTGCTATTCCCTGTTCCCTGTTCCCTATTCCCTATTCCCTAGCGCGTAGCGCTATAATTTATTAGACTAAGTTTAGTTATTATTGTTACTGACAAATCCAAATAAATCTGATGAGTATGCAAAAGCTTCATTTTTT
>NZ_JAAHGK010000901.1:0-3229 GCF_010672505.1 Okeania sp. SIO2B9
TCTGCTTTTAATCCAATTTTTTTGGCTTAAAAGCTGCTGAAGATATTAAGTCATTACTTAGCCCTGAAATTATGGGTAAAAAAATCAAGACTCGCCTCGAATATATTGCTCAAGTCACGGAAAATTTTACTAATATTCCAGCCACAAAATTATCTCAGTCTTCTCCAAGTAATAAATTTCCACTTGTTAGTATTTGCATCCCTACTTACAACGGAGAAAATTTTATCAGAGCTGCAATTAATAGTGCCCTTTCCCAAACTTACTCTAACCTAGAAATCATAATTTCTGATGATAATTCCACCGACAAAACCCTCGAAATAGCCAAAACATTACAATTGGAAAATCCACAAATAGAATTTCGGATTATTTGTCATCAAAATTATGGCTTAGTGGGAAATTTAAACTTCTGTATTTCCCAAGCAAGAGGCAAATATATTAAATTCTTATTTCAGGATGACTTGCTCGAAAAAAGCTGTATTGAAGAATTTGTCAAAATAGCAGAAGAAGATTCGGAAATAGGTTTAGTATTTTCTCGCCGTCGCGTAATTTTAGAACCTGGTGCAGAAAATAATTCTACTTGTGTAGCTGCTTATCGTGGTACTCAAGATTTACACAAGGATTGGTCAAATTTGAAAACTATTCAGTCAGGAAAAGATTTATTATTAGACCCTAATTTAATGAAATATCGTCTGAATAAAATTGGGGAACCAACGACAGTATTAATTCCTAAAACTGTCTTTGAAAAAATCGGACTTTTTGATTCTAGTTTGACTCAAGTATTAGATATAGATATGTGGTTCAGGATTATGGGAAATTATAAAATTGGATTTGTGGATAAGCCTTTATCTCAACTTCGTATTCATCCCCGCCAACAAACTCAACTTAATCTTGCTTCTGGGAAAAATCCTCAAGATTATCAAAGGTTTTATCAGAAAATGTTGGAGAATACTGTTTATAGTTTTTTGACTCCAGAGGTGAAGGAAACTGCTAGAAAAAAATTAGGTATTTTGCTCAAACAAAACTTTTCTCAACTGCAAAATTTGGTGGAGCAATATCGTCGCTTTACTGCTGATGAGTCGGTTTTAAATAATCTTCGCCAATTACGTCGCCAACTCGCTGAAAAATTGTTAGGTTTGTCAAATGAACAATTGAAATATTTTTATCAAGCTGAAATAGGTGAAACTTATAAACTTATGCTCAATAGTGGGATAAAAAATGAAGCTTTAACTGCTTCTGAAAAAGAGTTTGTTGTTAATCTACAGGAAAATTTTTCCGCAAAAAATATCTGGCAAAATGTTTTAGTATTTCTGCTTTATCGCTTTGCTTTTCAGTTACCAATAAATTACCGTCAAGCTGTTTTGCCAAAATGGATTTTTACTGATTTTCTGAATTTTCTATTTGCTAGACCTCTAAATTTTCAGGAAGTTGGAGAATTGGAAAAATATTGTGAATATGTCAAAGATTTAATTGTGTATTTGAAAGGGAATGTTTGTAGTAATAGTAACTCCGCAGTTAGACAAAGTATTGCTGCTTTTCTTGCCGACGATCTTGATTTGACTGTTTTGTCTTGTTGTGATTTTCCACTTCCAAATACTTGGCAAAATGTGTTGGAATTGAGGGAATTTTTTTAGAGTGTAATGGGTATCAACTTGATTATTATTTTCCCGCAAAAACATCAGCATTAAGCTAGCTCACAGTCAGTTTTTAGCTGTTTCATAAATAATGAATATACATTGCTAAAGTCAAGGTTAGTTTTTTTCCAATACTTTGAATTCTCTTTAAATCTCTCAATACTAATTCCTGCTATAAAGGCAATGAATTAATAGCTGATAGCTGATAGTTGACCGCTGAATGCTTATACAAAAACAGGCGTTCGCGGTAGCGATGCGGAGCATTATCGCTCTAAAATTTGTCTGAGAATATTACTCCATAAATTAAGCCTTCAACAGGATACTTTTACTGTTATTTCAATCCTCGAAAATTTAGATAGACATAACTTTGAAATAGTGTTATATTATTTTTCAATAACAAATGATATGCTGGGCTATTTATGTAAAAAAAAGATATACAGCGGATTCCACCTTGGTGAAGTATACCCGTCGCGGACAAGATACCCGCAGTGGGAACGTTTATTAGTAAGCATTCGGCTATCAGCAATAAGACTCTCTCATATAGGACAGTATTTAAATTAACAACTGACTTTAAGGGCAAGGGAGGCAACTTTTGTAGTAAGACAATTAATAAAGCTTTTATCCTAAACTAAAAGCAATAGCTGATAGCTGATGGCTGATGCCTGACGGCTGAATGCTTACATTGATTATAGTCAAGCTTGGTCATCTGCTATACAACTTTTCTTCAGCTTTAGCTGCAATTTCTCTTAATTTTTCACCAGTAAAATTCAAATCTTGTTGAAGATTATCAATTAATTGATTGAGTTGATTTTCTCTTTCTTTAGCTTCTATATTCTTGAGAATAGGCAAGATAATTATAGAAGCTAGAGCAGTGGTTAAAACTTCTTGTCTCAGCACTAACGAAATTAATCCTAATTGTACTAGCAAGTGGAGAAACCCAAAAATTATGAGAATTACACATATCCCTATTCCTCCCATAACAGATAAGACAATCGAAGGATTATTAAAAGATATACTACTGCTTGAGTGTAATGTATCTAAAGTAGTGCGAAACTGCTCATAAAGAGAAGGCTTTTCGCGGTTTAATTTTCGTAACCAAGCACCATTAAAATGATTACTGTTTGACCATTTTTCTACTTCATTTTTAATCACAGTATTAACAAAAGCAGAATTTAAACTACCATTACTTTTAACTTGGCGACGAATATTAGTTTCCAAAATATCCATAAAAGTTTGCCACTGAGAAATAAATTCTGATTCCCAACTCATTTTAATACCTCCGCTTTTATTTGAATAATTATCTGTTTGAGGATACATATAAAGCAAGCATTCAGCCGTTAGCTAACTTTTTATTCCTGAATTAGTATTGAGAGATTGAGCAAGAATTATCAAGTTACATTAAAAGCAAAAGTATCAGCTAATCTTAGCAATCTAGACTCATTTTTATTGCTGGCTATGGCAACAGTCCTTAAGATAAACTTTACTGCTAATAACTGAATGCTAATTATATAATAAAAAATCTATTCTGTGCAGCTTTTTTTTTAGTTACTACCGATTAAAATATCCTTTCTTTGAACAGACATTTCTTGAATTTATTC
>NZ_JAAHGK010000902.1:0-3220 GCF_010672505.1 Okeania sp. SIO2B9
GTGGGATCTAGAAAGACAATTTTCAAGTAATTACTGAAACTTTACAATTTCTTTAAAATAAGCCTCAGTAAATTCACGAAAGCAATTTGACTGAAAAAATAAAAAGTACCCCAAACAACTTGTAACTATAACAATAAAAAGCTAAAAAAAGTTAGGATTAATATATAAATATTAAATTTTCAGTTAGACAAATATTTAAAGGTAGGAAATTATATGGTTTCAAAATTATTAGGAGCGATAGACTTTCAGTCCACTGTCGCGATCGCCACTAAATCTATTGTATTTATAGATCCCACTGTAGAAGACTATCAGATTCTTGTTCGTGGAACAAATCCCAAGATTAAAATTGTGATCCTGGATACATATCGCGACAGTATCAAACAAATCACATAAACTTTAATTCGCAACCAGGGAGTAAAAACTGTTCATATAGTTTCTCATGGTGTGCCGGGATGTTTATATTTGGGCAATAGTCAATTAAGTATTAATACTATAAACAATGATTATGCTCAAGAGTTAGAAAATTGGTCAGTTACTAATATATTGCTTTATGGTTGTAATGTAGCTGCAGGAGATGCTGGTGCAGAATTTTTAGAAAAGTTGCATCAGCTCACAGGTGCAAATATTGCTGCTTCGGCAAGGCCAACTGGTAATGTTGCTTTGGGTGGTGACTGGGAGTTGGAAGTTATACCATGCATGAAAAAAGAATGTTACGAATAATAAGTGTGATTAAAAGGCAGGTGCAGGAGATGTCCCTTTGACAGAAAAGAGAATTTATGACCTAAAAACTGGTATTGAAACCATTCCCGTGTGACTCGGTCCGACTGAGTTTCCTTCCTGGGAAGGGCAGGGGTGGGTTGGTTTAGGGGTGGGTTGACTTCTAAGAAATACCCGAGCTATTTGTAGCAAACATTTATCAATTTGGTATTAGATGATCATACAAACATTCTCCAAAAGTTAGATGTAGATTTGTTCAAATTTGAACTATAACCTGGAGATACAGTCAGGTTTAACTTACCAGAAAGGCGAGATGAATCTGATACTTTCATTGCTGACACTCAAGTACAACTTTTTGATGCTGATGGTACTCAACTTAACTGGGAACCAGATGGCTCTGAATACGGTCAGTTTACTGCCGAAAATGCTGGTACATTCTATCTAGGTATTAGTGATTCTGGAAATAGTAGTTACGATCCTACTATTGAAGGTAGTGGTACAAACAGTTATAATTATGTTGAGGGTGGCAATTACCAGTTAACTATTGAAACAACTTCACAAAAACTTATGTCTAAAACAATTCTGTACGACAACACTACTGTTACCCCAGATGATAGTCAAGCAACTACTAATGGTGCTTGGTTTGATTTTGATAAGAGGTTAGCTTCTAATCCTTTTTCGTCTGGTGATGCAGAACAATTTGTCAATGGTACAAATACAGGTACAATTCTGAATACTACAGGCGGTGGAGCAAATCAGACCGATGGTAGTAATAACGATAATACAGCAGGTTACAGTAATTACTCATTAGTAGGGTTTGGTTTCTCTGAAGTTAGAAATGATTTTCCTAAACTCAATGCTGATAATGGCTACACCCTGAGCTTCACTCTTCAAGTAATAGATGAACAAAATACTAATGAAGATATAGATGGGGATGGTAAAAACGATCGGGCAGGTTTCAGTGTCAGTGTGGTTAGCGAAGATACATCAGAAGCGATCGAAATTAGCTTTGAAGAAGACCAGATTTGGGCACAAGGTATAGACCCCAATGCAGATGCAGCTAGCTTTAATTCCCTCATCCAAGCTGAGGTCGTTGATTTTGTTACTACTACTCAAGTCAACTACGATCTAGAAGTATCAGGTCAGGATAATAAATATTATCTATTTGCTGATGGCGAACTAATACTAGATGGCGATTTACGAGATTATTCTGCGGTTAATGCTTCTGGTTTACAGCCTTATGACAATTCTAGCCAGATTAGTTTAAGCGATCGCACTGACGATGCCCGTTCGATAGTTGAATTATCTGAAATTAGTGTTACAAATCCCAGTGCAACTCCCACAGATTTATTGATCTCAGAATATGTAGAAGGTAGCAGCAACAATAAAGCGATCGAGCTATATAACGGTACGGGAAGCGCGATAGATTTAACTGACTATACTCTAGAGTTTTACAGTAATGGCAATACAACTCCTGGCACGAGTATTGATTTATCAGGAACAGTAGCTAGCGGTGATGTATTTGTGTTAGCTGACGTTGATGCTGATGCAACCATTTTAGCACAAGCAGACCAAACAAGCGCGTCTACCTTTTTTAATGGTGATGATGCCATTGTATTGAAAAAGTCTGGTACTGTTCTTGATGTTATTGGACAAGTTGGAACCGATCCTGGTACTGAGTGGGGTAGTGGAAATGTATCAACTCAGAATAACACTTTGCGTCGCAAACCTAGTATTAACAGTGGAGATACTAACGAAACAGATGCTTTCGATCCATCAACTGAGTGGTATGGTTTTGCTACAGATACTTTTGATGGATTGGGGGTTTATCGGGGAAATATTACTGCTCCTAGTGATACTACTGCTCCTAGTGTTACTACCTTCACTCCTGCTGATGATGCGACAAGCATTGCTGTCGAGGCAAATTTAGAGATTCAATTTGATGAGGATATTGTTAAAGGCACTAATGGCGATATTGTTATCAAACAAGCTTCCAATGACCAGGTTTTTGAAACCATGAATGTTACTTCAGCACAAGTTGAGGTTAATGCTAATACTGTAACTATTGATCCTAGCTCTAATCTCGATCCATTAACTGAATATTATGTAGAAGTTAGTTCAGGTGCATTTCAAGATACATCAGAAAATGATTACCAAGGAATTTCTGACACAACTACTTGGAATTTTACTACTGCAGGAGAAACTATAGCTATACGACGAGGAAATCAAATCCTGATTGATGATGACAGTGATGGTACAACAGACCGCACCCTAATATATGGAAGCGGTGCAGAAGAAGACCAATATTTAGTGGGTGACTGGGATGGTGATAATAATGATGAAATTGCCGTGCGCCGTGGAAATGCAATTCACTTCGATAACGACAGTGATGGTACGATAGACGATACCTTATTGTATGGCACTGGTGCAGGAGAAGACCAATATCTCTCAGGTGACTGGGATGGCGATGGTATAGATGAAATTGCCTTGCGACGTGGAAACA
>NZ_JAAHGK010000903.1:0-3219 GCF_010672505.1 Okeania sp. SIO2B9
TCTCTTTTCTGGAGATATCTAATATCCAGAAAAGAGGGAATAGGGAACCCACCCCTCGCCCCTCCCCCTCCCAGGAGGGGAAATAATTGATAATTTCTGTATGATAATTGATTTTATTTTTTATTTTTGGAGATGTCTATTAGTAATTGAAGAAGGAAGAAGGGGTTTTAGTTATCTAAGGAGAGAAGAAGGGATCTAAGTTGGGAAAAGTGGATGGGGAGATGGGAAGATTGAAGTAATTATAGAATTATCAAAATATACTATATAACTGGATTCTATATTAAATAATTAATCTACAACCTAAAACCTTCTTCAAATGACTCAAAAAAAATTCTTTCTTGGGTGCGCTGTTTGGGCATTTAAACCTTGGGTGGGAGAGTTTTATCCTCCCAAAAGTTCTCCTTCTGAGTTTCTCTATCTCTACAGTCGCCGTTTCACTACCGTTGAAGGTAACACTACATTTTATGCTACCCCTAAACCAGAGACTGTGACGAAGTGGGCAATACAAACGCCTCCTGGATTTCAATTTTGCCTAAAACTACCACGCAACATAACTCATAATGGATTATTAAAACCTTTTATCCCGGATGCTTTAGACTTCCTCAAACAGATGCAACCTTTAGGCGATCGCCTGGGTGTATTTTTTGCTCAGTTACCACCGAGTTACGGCCCCTCTTCATTTGATGACCTCGCAGAATTTTTGGAAGCTTGGCCACGAGACCGGATGTCTTTAGCTTTGGAAGTTCGCCATCCTGAGTGGTTTGAAGACTCTCAAGCTCAACAGTTAAATAGTCTTCTCAAACAACTGAGTGTGGGGAAAGTTTTGCTAGACTCGCGTCCTGTCTACACTGGTAAGGATAACCCCCAGTTGCGGTCTAAAAACCGTAAACCCAATTTACCTTTACAGTTGACGTTGACTGCTCCATTTACCATAGTGAGGTTTATTTCTCATCCTCAGTTGTCAGTAAATCAAATTTTTTTCACAGAATGGGTAACTCAAATTAAGCAATGGTTGTGCCAAGATATCACAATTTACTTTTTTATTCATTGCCCTGAAGAAGAGCGATCGCCTAGTACAGCACGTCATTTTCAACAGTTATTAGAAATAGCAAAAATTCCTATTCCATCCCTGCCTTGGAATTTACTTAATCAGTCGCCTACTCAGTTAAGTTTATGGTGATTTTTTCTGAGAGTTGCTGATGTTATATAGCAGAAGGAAGAAGGAAGAAGGAAAAGTCTTGCTTTGTCTGAGTTTTAAGCTTTTTATCTGTCTGCGTCCTTTGCTTCGACTGCTATATCAAGTCCGGTAATATCAGTATTGTAAGGTAAGGTTAAGGAAGAAGGCTTTTAGGATTGAAAAAAATTCAATTTTATCATTTTCTTTGTGGGTTTAATACCCCACCGTCAACGGTCGTGTTCACGCATTACTTGGGGGAGCGTAGACGCGGAGCGGCCCTTCGTTGACTATCCCCATGTAATTTTCCTCCTGTCTCCTGTCTCCTGTCTCCTGTCTCCTTCTTCAAGTAGATATTCACCCTTGCTCTTCCTTACTTTTTTCCTCCTGACTCCTGACTCCTGACTCCTGACTCCTGACTCCTTATACGAATAGAAAACCCATAATAAGGAGACTTATTCGGCAATTGCACTTCAAAATTCACTCGGTCTATAATATCTGCTGAACGCACTTCTAAAGTCCATTTACCGGGAGATAATTTCCAAAATAAAGAATTATCAAAATTAACAGCTAATTTCTCTCCATTCAACCACCATTCCACAGAATTTTCCCGTGAGTTCGCCAACTTAAATTCTAATTTTTTCTCTCCTCCAACATCATCCATTAAAAAATAATCATCTTCTTGAGGAAACAAAATTTTTAACTCATCAGAAACCAAACTAGATTTACTCTGTTTTGCCAACCATTCATTATATTCATCAGGCAAATTTTCCACCGAATAAAGAGCAGATAAATGCTCATATTCTCTCAACTTTTCTGGATAAAAATACTCTGTTATTACCGACGGACAATCAGATTTCGGACGCAACCCAGAAATTGTACAAACCGGGCGTTGAACCATATTTTTTGGCGGTGGAAAAGCTGTCGCTTCCTTCTTTTCGTGCAAATGTAACATAATCCTATTCCATAAAGGTGCAGCACCCATAACTCCTGATATTTGCACCATAGATTCCCCACTAAAATTACCCACCCAAACCGCCACAGTATAATCATTAGTAAAACCTACTGTCCAAGTATCACGAAAATCTGAGGAAGTACCAGTTTTTACTGCTGCTGGAAATGGCAAATTTAAAGCCGAATTCACTCCAAATTCTGCTGCTCTTGCATGAGTATCGCTTAACATATTTGCGATTAACATCCATTTTGATTCTGCTTGAGGTAGTAGGGAGATGTCTTGATTTTTTTTATGTTGAAAAAGTGGGTAAGTTTTACTAGGAATAGTTGTAACGACAGGAATAACTTCTCCTTGTCTTGCCATAATTGAATAAGCTTTTGCCAACTCCCATAAACTGACTTCCCCACTGCCTAAACTTAAGCCTAAACCATAATGTTCTGGTGAGGCTTGTAAATGTGTAAAACCTAATTGATGTAGACGGTTTAAAAATTGCTTTACTCCTACTTTTTCTAATACTCTTACTGCCGGAATATTCAGAGAATTTGCTAAAGCAACCCTGACAATAACAGGTCCTAAAAATCTATCTTGATTATAATTAGTAGGGCTATAAAGTTTGGCTCCAGGAATTGCATAATATGTCGGTACGTCTGGCAAAATAGTATTCGGATTAATTACTTGATTTTCTAATGCTAATTGATACAAAAAAGGCTTTAAAGTTGAACCTGGTTGACGTAGTGCTTGTACTCCATCATTACTACCCATTTTTTGAGTATTAAAATAATAAGGAGAACCTACATAAGCTAATACTTCTCCAGTCTGATTATTAATTACAATAGCAGCAGCATGATGCACATTATAAGGGGTAAGATTTTGAATTACTTGTTGGACTTGGGTAGTAACAAATTGTTGTAAAGGTCGGTCAATAGTAGTACGAATAACTGTAGGAGTTGTTGTTGTAGATAAGTTTTGATTTATGGCAGTAGATTGATTTTGAGATAACCAAAATAGAAAGTGTGGCGCAGCAATAATACCTTGATTTTTTGGTTGTAGAGTTATTTTTTCCGCAAGCGCTTTTTCAGCTTCAGCACTG
>NZ_JAAHGK010000904.1:0-3212 GCF_010672505.1 Okeania sp. SIO2B9
TCAATAGGAGACAGGAGACAGGAGACAGGAGACAGGAGACAGGAGAAATGGGAATGAGCGAGGAGATAGGAGCAAGAATTGTTAATTTGGGATTTTTCTGCCCAACTATGCGCCTAAAATACGCTCCTTTTTGAGCATAAAGAGCTGAAAACCAGGCACTTTTGAAAAGCCCCAAAAAGGCACTTGTCTTTATATGTCAATGCTTTTAGATTTAATCAGCAGAGCAATAATTAGGTCGCGCCACCCCGCCTTGACTGGCGAAATATTTTTGGAGCGAAGCTCAAATCTCCGTTACAAAAATAACTTCTGACTTCTGACTTCTGACTTCTGACTTCGTTAATGGGTCGGGGCGGGTTTATCTGAATAATTTGTCACACCATTAACTTAACCCGGAACCCGCCCCTACTATTGCAACATTTTAGGTGTAGAAAAATAGTTAGTCCTCTTCGGGTAATGGTATACAAGAACAAGGGACGTCTGGAACAGGAGCAAGATGCTCCCACTGCCATACATAACAAAAATCATGACAGCACTACCACCGAAAAATGCTCCCATCTCCCATCTCCCCTACTCCCCTACTCCCCCACTCCCCTACTCCCTCTTTAGCCCAAAATATGTCACAATGAAGATATTTTATCCCACCCTGACTATAATATGTCCTCATGTCAAAGGTCTACAGCACTATCGAGCTAATAGATATCCTAGCTGAAGAGCGCCAAGCTTGTCTGCAAGGCCAACGCCTGAATTTGGCAGCAACTCCCCGCACGGGAAACCCAGTAGTTGACCATTTTCTCAAACCAGAAGCTTTCCAAAAGTTTACTGCATATCAAGATTTTAAAGCTGCTGTTCATCGCTATCAAACAGAATATTTGGTCTCTGGTATTGTGTGGCGACAGGTGACAGTTAATGATAAGATTATTAGTTTTCCCGTAGTGCATGAACAATTAATTGCTTTATTGAGCGATCTAGAAATTTTGCAGGCAGCAAAGGTTTCTGTATTAAATTTCTGGAGTCAGGTGACAATGGGGATGGACTTATATTTAAGTGTGGGTAGTGGTCGAGACTTTCGCAAAATAGAAATACAAGAAGTAGAAGCGATCGCTCAACGTACAGAATGGGCAAATATGTTGAAGTGGGAAAAATCTAATTTTCTGGAGATGCTACTACAGTTAGGATGGGGAAAACCAGAGTTAGCAGCTTATCGTCGCGGCTGGCCTAATTCTGGAAGTGAGTATATTCATGCTGTGAAACCAGGGAAGCAACCTATTTGTTAAAAAAGCGGTCAGCGGTAAACGTTATATAGTGGTGATGCGTAAGTCCTGATGGTATTTTTCAGGCTGAAAAATTACCATATACCTCATATCGGGTTATCACCCACTTTTTATTCTGCTGTGCATGACTTGCAAAACTGAGTTCCAGAACTTGTCGTGTAAATCTTTCAAGTTCTTTCATAGGAGCATCATGCGCAGACGTTGGAGAGCCAGGGAGAGGAGGAAGAACCTTTAAGGCTGAGGAACAAACACAGTTGCTACTGTACTGGGGGGACTAATTCCATTACGCTGAACGGAAATATTCATAAAATTTGCAGGAGGGTTCTGGCGATCTACGCGCCAACCAAAAACATCCCCAATAAAGGTAGCTAGATGTCCTCCAAACATATTTCCACTGTTTACCTGTCTAATAGCATTGCTTACCTGTTTATCTGCTTCTGGTGGCAGTGGTCATTTCATAGCAGGACCTGTGGCTCCGGAACCTTCAACTGGTCGGACATTAAGAGGCATAATAATCTCCTTTGTTTTAATTAGTGGTACTTAAACATTTTCTGGTCAAAAAAATACTTCAAACCCACTCTAGACAAGGGAATTACGTCGATGCCCTAAAAATGGCTAGAACCCTTGGTAATTCAGGATTTATACCTTTTTGACGTAAAAGCCTTTACCCGTCTATATTTGAGCCTATTTTCTGGCTCTATTTTGTTTAAGTCCCATTAGCGGTTTTCTTTTCAAGCTACAAATCATGCAAATACCGAGCTTGAGTATGGTCTACAGTTACTAGAGTTCAAGCTTTAATACAAAGTTTAACCAACTCCCCAAATTGTCCATTTATAGTCATCATATTTTGCAGTAATTTGGAGGCTTTGAATTACCTCTTTTGGAACTTTCATTAAAACTCTGGGATTAATAATAACTTCAGTTTTGGGAGTTCCCTTAATTTTTTGAATCACAGTTTGAATATCGTTAATTTCCTGAAGAGCAGCATCTACAGAAGATAAACAGTCTTCCTGAAATTGTTCTTTTGTGTCCTTAACTAGCTTCACTTCCTGAGGATTGTCAGGTTCTTCTACTTCAAGCAGAATTTTAATATTTTCTTGCTTGAACAATTCATCTTCGAGTTTCTTAGTGATACTATTCTTGATTTCAGACTCACTTAAATCATTTTCCGACATAAAAGTTCTGTGGCATAGTCTAAACAAATCCAGATAAGATATTGACTCAAGTCGATTGCGAAATTCTGGAGTAACAATATTTTTTGTCACCCTAGCAGGATCTAAGTTATCAGTGCTAAATTTGTTAGCCTTATTTATTAAAGTTTTGATCGTTTTGTTAATCTTTGGAATCAATTCCTTCACTATTGTCTCTGCTATTTTTCTACAGTTTTCCTGTGTCTTATCCACATCTATAGTAAAACCATCAGACTTAATATCATTGATAATAAATTTCAAATCAAGGCTGATTTCTTTGATCAGCGCAGATGGAACCTCAGAATTTGTCAATACATTGTCATTGTCATCTGTATCTGTATCCCTATTCTTTTGATATTTACGGCTAAGTTGGCTAGAATACTCATTAGCCAAGTCTTGAGCCTCAGACAAATCATTAAGGATAGCACCGACAACTTTGCTAAGTTGCATATCTTCCTGTTAAATTCTATAAATCAAAATTTTTGTGTTTTTCTATGTTTTCCATCTCTTTATTGACTTTTTGCAATACTTCTAGTGCGGGTCTAGACTGATTGCGATCCATGCTTAAGGTCAAGAAACAGGCTGGACATTGAAATGAAGCTTGGTATAGTAAACTTTGGACAGACATTTCAATGAAAAAATTACACCGTGGACAGGGAATCCCTGGAGAGGGTTTTTTTGAAGGATTGATAGACATCTTTTACTGATAATAGTAGGACAAAAAATCTTAAATTGAACAAGAAAAATTTCA
>NZ_JAAHGK010000905.1:0-3210 GCF_010672505.1 Okeania sp. SIO2B9
CCTGTTTATAAATTTGGATATGGAATGGACAGTTCATTGGTTTTAAAACAAAACCCTGTTCCTGAGCTTCTGATTCCTCATCCAAATTTATAAACAGGACTTACGTTCTTATCGGGAGTTACCAATACGACTTGCCGAGTTTGGCACTGTTTACCGCCATGAAAAGTCTGGGGAATTAGGTGGTTTAACCCGAGTCCGAGGTTTCACTCAAGATGATTCTCATTTGTTTGTGACACCCGAACAACTTGAAGCCGAGTTTCTTAGTGTGGTAGACTTAACTCTATTTGTGTTTAAAAATCTACAACTAAATAATTTTAAGGCTAGATTAAGTTTCCGTGACCCTGACTCAGATAAGTACATTGGTTCTGATGAGGCTTGGGAAAAAGCTGAAGGTGCAATCCGTGGAGCTGTGGAAAAAATGGGTATGGATCATTTTGAGGGTATTGGTGAAGCGGCATTCTATGGTCCAAAGTTAGATTTTATTTTCCAGGATGCTTTGGAGCGAGAATGGCAGTTAGGCACTGTACAGGTAGATTACAATTTGCCCGAAAGGTTTGATTTGGAATATGTGGCAGAAGATGGGACTAGAAAACGCCCAGTTATGATCCATCGCGCACCTTTTGGTTCCTTGGAAAGGTTAATTGGAATTTTAATTGAGGAATATGCTGGAGATTTTCCTTTGTGGTTAGCTCCTACCCAAACTAAACTTTTGCCTGTTAATTCTGAATTTTTGCCCTTTGCTCAAGAGGTTACTGCTCAGATGCGTAAAGTAGGTATTCGTGCTGAGGTGGATATTAGTAATGAACGTTTGGGTAAGTTGATTAGAAATGCTGAGAAGGCCAAAATTCCTGTAATGGCTGTAGTTGGAGCTAAGGAAGTCGAGTCAAATAGTTTGAGTATTAGGACTCGTGCTGCTGGGGAATTAGGTTCTATAACTGTGCCAGAGGTAATTGAGAAGATGACTGGGGCGATCGCTAACTATGAAAATTTCTAGACTTTGATCTCAACCTTGGTTGAAGACTCATGCTCTCCTGGCAAGGTAGCGTCACATGGGAAAACCGAACATTGATTGGTTTTTCCAAAGCCTGTGATATAGCACTTAAATTAAGGTTGCTGGGCTAGGAGAGTGTCGGATTGGTGACGTACTGTGGAGCAGCCGTAAGACCAAAAAGAGGTTCGGCCTCGGAGACAGGTGCTATGTTTCGCTTCGCGACATGTTTGCGGAGCATTCCGATAGGAAAGCGCAGCTCCTCTGTCAAGAGGCAGCAGAAAGTCCCTATCAGTGATGGAGTGGGAATTTTACGTTGTCGCGTAAGCGCAACATCGGGAGGATTTCAAGTATTGTTGAACCTTACATGACACAACTATCATCAATTCCAATTAGGTTACTACATAAAAAAACTGGAAGTAATTAAAAATCAAAAATATACTTCGACTAATCTCCACATAAGTATTTACACCTGCTTTCTGATAAATTGAGAGGGGGTTTATTTATTTGACTTGTTATTTGATAAGCTCTTGATAGTATTTAAAAGTTTTGAATTGAATAATTCCTGAAAGGCCATAAATCAATAATGATTAGTCCCAAATTATACCATTAAATTATGCCAAATTGCATTTGATAGGTCTATCTATAGAAAGTAAAACTTTTCTTTGAAGACGATTAAGAAGTCTATATCAAGTTATACTTTGCAGGGATCATAAACATAGATGATTGACCAATATGTTATTAGCTATAAGTAATTATACTGGTAGCTGATAGCTCAAAGTGATAGTATTCTCTTTCAAAAGTTAAATCAGATTGTTATATTATTGATAGGTATATTACCTTCCTTATATTTAGAGCCAAGGTCGGCGATAATCTGACATATTTTGTTTGCGAAAGGCGCTAGAACATGAAAGCATCTAATTTAAAGGAACTATATGAGACCAAAAGGTTTCAAAATAATAAAATTAGAGATAAAAATGATTAATATCTTAAAGGTTCTTCTAAGAGGGGATGTGTTTTTCGCTTTTTTCTGCTGGGAAAGCGCAAAAATGCAAAGCACCAGATGTCGCTGTCCAATGGCTCACGTACAGCTAGGAACAGTGACTTAATAATATGAACTTTATGAATACTGCTAAGAAAAAAGTAGAATCTCTATTAAGTAAATTGCCAGATAATTGCTCCCTTGAAGATGTTCAATATCATTTATATGTAATTGAAAAAGTTCTTCATGGTTTAGAAGTAGCTGATAAAGAAAGAAAAATTACACAAGAAGAAGCTGAAGGGCTTTTGAGTAAATGGGTTATAAAGTAGTTTGGTCTTCTAAAGCTATAGATGATGTGGACGCGATTGCTTCCTACATAGCACGTGACTCTGTTTCTTATACTGCAGCAGTAGTCCATAGGATAATTAATGTCACCAAAAATTTGATTCATAATCCTTTACAAGGAGAAGTAGTCAAAGAGTTTGGGGATGAAAGTTACCGACAAGATTATGCTTACAGTTATCGAGTCCTTTATCAAGTTAAAGGTAATATAGTAATTGTTGCTGCGGTTATTCATGGAAAAAGGTTATTAGATTTATAGCTGATAGCGGTCGTGCCCAATCAAATATTAGTTCAGAACCGAGTTTCATTAGAAGCTCGGTTTCCTATCTTGGAGGTACAAAATTCTGGGGCAGTAGGGAGTGAGGGAGTGGGGGAGTAGCACGATTTTTTGTATTTTATATAACTACAGCAGTTTTCTAGTCTTGGAGGTACAAAATTCTGGGGCAATAGGGAGTAGAGGTTCAATGACCCTGAATGATCGACTTTTATCAATTATGTAAACACTCTACAAAATCTAACGAATTGAAAACTCCTTAATTTAGTACTTTAATCAATCTATACTTCTCTTGATTTATCCTTACCGATAAAGGGTATAATATCCGACAGTCTACACGCTGTTGACAATTGCTTGGGGTTATAAGACAGGTAGTAGGTAGGTCGTTGACTACCCCCATGGAATTTTTCCAACAAGGTCAGTCCTAAATCCCTTCTTCCTGATTCCTTCTTCCTTCTTGAAGAGTCTTTAACTGTTACCAATCTTCCCATTTGACTCTACTTTCTGTATCCCAATCATTAATAGTATTATCCTGCTTTATCATCCCCGGAGGTCGATAATTTATTTCATCTTCCTCATCAGATTCTTTTTCCATTTCAACTTCTTCATTCTGGGAATAAATAT
>NZ_JAAHGK010000906.1:0-3207 GCF_010672505.1 Okeania sp. SIO2B9
TGAATAAATATAAAAGCATTAACAAATAAAGGTTTGAGCCTTTTTAGGTCTGGAAAAAGTACCTAGTTTTTGGCTGTTGTCGTCTCAAAATAGTAAAGTTTTGACACTAACTATCAGAAAAATTGGCCATGACAGATAGTCTAAACTGTTCTCTGTTCCCTACCATCACTATTAGACTTTTTCAGCAAACTCTAATTAAGGTTTAAAGCTTCTCATAAGCAAGGAGAAACAATGAATTAATTTTCCTTTGAGTCAATCCTCTTCTTTTCAAGGATCGGTAATTATTAATTATTAATTGTTGAACAATAACCACCCCAAAAAACATCAAAAAAGTGGCGTTTTTACCCCCTGCATTATCAGGTAGATGTTCACACGCCACTTTATTCAATTAACTTATTGAGCTAGAAGGATAAAAAACTAGGCTTCACTCTCAATGTAAATGAACAATAAACCCATAACTACAATTGGCATTAACCAGGTAACTACAGGAATTAAAATCCAAGGTAAGTAAGCTGCTGCATAAGAACCAGTCATTTCAAATTCTCCTTAAATTACACTATTTCAAAGTAGGTGATTATCTGAATTTAATCAAAATTTTACTTGTTTTTTTGGCAAAATTTGACTGTAATTATTTCACCCATTAAAGGCAAGATGTAAATATAAAAATCCGATTTACATCTTCAATTATTTAAGAGGTATTTAATTAAATACACCTCGGAAAATAGAGTCTACAATTTCAAAGTTTTCTATTAGGAAGAAAGCCACAACGGCACCACCCATTGCACCAATGAAGAAACCACCAGTAAACTGACTCCAACCTTCAGAAGTTTTTAGTGGGTCTGCACCTTCAGCGCTCTCTCCTTGGAAGGAAACTATGCCATAAGCGGATAGGCAGATAGTAGCAATTAGAATTAGGGCGATCGCGGAAATTAGTCCACCTAAGTTAGCAACTGCAGAATCCCGTAATGGACCGAGTTTTGTCCAAGGACCAACGATAAAATAACCGTGGGCCATACCTACTTCTAGACCCCGTAAAATTGGGGATAGACCTTGACGGTAGATAGGTAAGTTACCGATAAATGTTCTGGTAAAGTCAGAATCACTGATTGGAGTAGATAAATGACCAACGAAAGGATCTCCGTTATAGGGTTGAACAAATCCTGTATCTGTAGCTTCTGGCATACTTAATTCTTTCCTCTGAGTAGGAGTTCAAAAATCTTTAGAAGATATTAAGCTCATATTTTACGAGGTAGGTGCATTCTATTCTCAAAATTGGTTTTCAACTTTAAAAAAATTAATCTAATCTGGTTATTTTTAAAAAAGCGGTCAGCAGTCAGCAATCAGCGGTCAGCAGTCATTGGATGGGGTCAGAAAGGCCATCCAGTTGTGCCTTCTGCCTTCTGCCTTCTGCCTTCTGCCTTCGTTCATATATGTCTACGATATAATCGCGCTAGTCTTTTTGGAGATACCCCAAGTAGATAAGCAATGATAACTATTTGATTAATAAAAGTAGTTTTGAGTATTCCTAATTTTTGCCACCGACGACCAGAGGTGAATACTGGAGCTGGTACAATGGCTATTTGTCCTCTTTTTTTTAACTGTCGTATCAATTCAAAATCTTCCATAATTGGTATTTCTGGGAAACCACCAATTTCTTGAAAAATTTTGGCTGGGAGAAAAATTCCTTGGTCTCCATAAGGCATTTGCAAATAACGCGACCGCCAATTTACCATTCTTTCAACTATTCGTAAACTTTTTGTTGTTCCTCTAATACTTAGTTCAAAAGCACCTGCAATAATTTTTGGTTTGACCAATATCTCTTCCAACATTCGGTCAAAGTTTGAAGGTAAAAGGGTATCTCCATGTAGAAATAAAAGAATTTTTCCCCTTGCTATTTTTGCTCCACAATTCATCTGAGTGGCACGACCAGGAAGAGAAGAAATAACTTGGATATTTAAACATTTAATCAGCTCAATTGTTCCATCATTACTGCCACCATCAACAACTATTATTTCTATATCTTTATCTTTTGCCGTTTGAGCTGTTGAAATTGTTTGGGTAATCGTACTAACTTCATTTAAAACAGGAATAATAATCGAAATACTGGTCATTTCAGTTATCAGTTATCAGTTAAAGAAAGGCAGAAGGTAGAAGGCAGAAGGCAGAAGGTAAAGAAAGGTTCCAGGACAGAAGTTTTTTTTATAACTGATTATCCGAATATGATACAGCGGATTCCACCTTGGTGAAGTACATCCCTCGCGGACAAGATGCCCGCACTTGCATTCATTTAATTATTAATATTTGTACTTCATATACTTGGAATATGCTGTATAAACTCAGACTATAGAGCATCCTAATTTTTGGGGTGCATCTCATATTTACAAAAATACTTTTCTCCTATTCTCTATTCCCTATTCTCTGTTCCCTAAAAGCTATAAGTTTTTGGCTTTCTTCAAAACTGAGATGTACCCTTAATTTTAAACTGTGATTTTTCTAAATCTTCTGGACGGTCAATATCAGAAAGCTTAGGTAAATAATCAATAACTAACTTCAAACTTTGAGCGATCGCTACAGTTTTTGACAATACTTCGGACGTTCCCCAATTAATTCCTTGAAATAATTCTGGAGTAATTTTTCTCAGACCAATTAAATAATAACCCCCATCTGTTGCAGGACCAATTATCACATCAGATTCAGTCAGTTTAGCAAAAGCTTGTAAAATAATTTCAGAAGTTAAACTAGGGCAATCTATACCAATAATTACCACAGATTTCATCCCCCGATTAAAAGCAGATTGAAACCCTCTTGCCATACGTTCCCCTAAATCCCCCATACCTTGTTCTTGATATTTTAAATCTGAACCTAACCAATTTTTCATTAATTGTAAATCGCCACCGACAAATCTAACTTCAACAGATAATGAAATAAAATCAAATAACTTATTAGCTTTTTTTACAGTTGTTTCAGTCATCTGACGTTGCAAATTTGCTGCACCTTCAGCCCCCAAAGCAGGTATTAATCGTGTTTTAGTTTTTCCTGGTTCTGGATAGCGAGTAAAAATAATTAGTTGTTGATGTTCCATTGTGATACAATATAAACTAGATTTAAGTCTATTTTTGAGAATAAATTTGATTTCAATTCTACAACAAATAAGTAAATAAAACTTCAATAGAGTTATTCACTATCTCAAAAAAAATATGATTAGAT
>NZ_JAAHGK010000907.1:0-3199 GCF_010672505.1 Okeania sp. SIO2B9
GTCGCCACGCTTCGACCGGGATGTCGCGGCCGTCCTCCTGGAGGACCTGAATGCAGACGTGGTCGGCGCCGGCGTCGTGGTGGGCGGTCACTCGGGCCAGGGCGTCGTCGACCACAAGGTTGAGTTCTGCGAGGGGAGTAGGATGATAGTGAGTGTCTTGAATTTGTTCTCCTGGTTCACAATTAAAAGTAATCAATTGTGAGCAATCAAGAGTTTGTTGAGCAAGGTTAAAATCAAACAGTGTTGAGGCAAGACCACTTTTACGAGTGGAAATATACAGACGACAAGTGGTGATTATTTCTTCTTCTGATCGGTGTTGAGGAGCTTGGGGACAAATTCCCTGAGCTAATTTCAGGGCAGCTTTGGGTAAATTAAAATTCAGACTCTGCTGATATAGAAAGCCAAAGGTTGCACTCATGCGGGCATTTATTTCAATTAAGATCGGGGTATCTTGCCCTTGAAGCCAAAATTCTGCACTGAAAAAGCTGTTATCTAAACCACTATCTTGAATAAAATTAGTCACCCGAGCGTAAATATTTTGCTGTTGTTTACAACTAACTTGAGCAGGAAAAATATAACAATCAACTGAGCCATCTTCGGCTTCCAATGTGTCCACTAAACCGACAAAATGAACCTGTCCTTGATAGACAAAACCATCACAGGTTAAAGGTTGACCAGAAACCATCTCTTCCACTAAAAGGGGAACTTGAGATGTTGTAGCTAGAGGGTATTTTCTGCTATCAATAAATTCTTGGAACAAAACCTGATACATTTGCCACCAAGGTTGATAATTCTTGGCAAGATTGTTGCATAATTCTGGTAACTGTTCTGGTTTATTTATCTTCCCACAAAACATACCGTAACTGGAGCAAACTGGCTTCACAAATAGGGGAAACTTCAGTTTAGTTAAAATCTGCTCATCAATTGTCAATTTCCCTTCATTTTCCCATTGCACAACAGAGTAACCAGGGGCATAGGAATCAATTTTACGGGCATAAAATTTATGAAAACATTGCACCACACTTTCAAAACGAGGACCAAATAAATTAAGCTTTTCACAAACTATTGCTGCTACCAAATTGGCAATATCAAAACTATAGTAAATAGCCACAATTTGATGTGCTTGGGCATAAGCTATCGCATCTTGGCAAAAAGCTACTAAATCTACTCGATCTTTGATTTTCGGTGGGGTAGTTTGTAAACAGGAATATTCTAGGCAATGAAAACAATAATCAGAAAATTCAGCACGATAAAATAACTGTTTTTCATTCTGAGATGGACACAAAACCAAAATAGGAATTAGTTTATCGGATGGATTAATTACAGTTACTGTGGCAACTTTAAGTGTGAACTGAGAATAAATATTTTTTACCATAAACAGTATTTGGCGATCGCAATGTTCCCTGACAAACACACATCAACATCTGTACCGGAATCAGACTTGCGGTTGATATCGTCTCCCACATAAAGATACCCATTCTCTTGCTTCACAAATTCCGTGAGTAGGGGACGGGTACACAGGGAACAGAAGACAATCTCTGGCTCTGGCGATCCCGGCTCTAGGTGGGGAAAATTAACACTCCATAATGTCCCAGGATCGACGGTTTGAGTTAGTAATTCCTGCAACACCCGCACTGTCCATTGGGTGGCTCGCTCCCAGTCTAACTCCCAGTCAGTGCGTTTAAAATGAGAAAAGGCAATGGCAGGAATCCTATGTTGGGTGGCTTCCCTAGCAGCAGCTATGGTTCCTGAAGGATAAATATCTGAACCTAGATTACAACCACCATTAATTCCAGAAACGACAAAATGGATATCGTCATAGAGATAGTTGATGCCCAGACGAACACAATCTGCTGGGGTACTGTCTACACTCACCTCAGTGTCGGAGCGCCATTCTACAGGAATAACGGTGCGAATATTAACCCGATGACCACAGCCAGACTGGTGCTCTTTAGGAGCAACAACTACAATCGGATCAGTGGTTACTTGAAACAATGCTTTGTGTAAGGCTTGAATACCGGGAGCATCAATCCCATCATCATTAGTTACTAAAAAAGTCATAATTTCAGATAATTCAGTGATTTAGTTGCTGTGATAACTTGGTATAGGTAGGAAAGAACGGTTATAATCGCGGTCAAAACCCACCCAATCTACCGGGATGCCACGAAGATAAAGTGCAGCAGTGCTGGTTAACATTTGTTGCCAGTCTATTTCAGTTGGAGACAAACTTGGCAGCCATAAGTACTCAGCATCTGGTAGACACTGGCAACCTCTTCGTAGTAAAGTTGGTTTTGGCCCTATTTCTACGAAAATCTCAATTCCCTCCCTTTTTAGACTATTCATGCCAGCTAAAAACTCCACTGGTTCGATAATCTGACGACACCAATAATCTGGAGAAGTCACTTCCTTTATTACTACTTTCCCCGTCATACTAGAAACTAGCTTAATTTGGGGTGGAGAAAAACTTATTTCTCGGAGCGCCTGCTTAAACTCACCTAACATAGGTTTCATCAAGGGCGAATGGAAAGCAACAGAAGCATTTAGTTTTTTAATTTCAAGTCCCTGTGCTTCTACTGCCGTAGACACTGCGCCCACATCCTCGATTTTGCCAGCAATAGCGACATTTTTGGGGCCGTTGATGGCGCTAATCCAAATAGGACAAGGCTGGGAACCAATAATTGTGCGAACTTCTTGTTCTGATGCTTTTACTGCCACGATCTTACCATCCTTTGGTAATTCTGCCATCAGCCGACTGCGTTCGGCAATCACTTTCAAAACATTTTCCAGACTAAAAACTCCAGCAACACAAGCAGCAGCATATTCCCCTACACTATACCCCATCATTACATCTGGTTTAATTCCCCAAGATTTCCATAGTTCAAACATAGCATACTGTACTGCAAACAATGCTGGTTGGGTATAAGCTGTTTCATCAAGCAGATATTGGGTTGACTCTTCTATTTCTTCTGGAGGATAGAGAATTTCCAATAACGGCTTTTCTAAGTATGGACTAAGAATGTTGTTACAGCGATCGAGTGCTTGTCGGAAAGTCGGTTGAGTTTGGTAGAGTTGGCGACCCATACCTACATACTGATAGCCCTGAGAGGTAAAGAGAAAGGCAATCTTGCTCTTGTTTTCCTGGTTTTCAACAACCCCCATACTCTCTGAGTCAGGTGCCATTAATTTTTCCCGCATCTGT
>NZ_JAAHGK010000908.1:0-3196 GCF_010672505.1 Okeania sp. SIO2B9
CTCATCAGACAAAGGACTTACCTGGCAAAATACCAGTGAAGGTTTAGATGAACTTGCTATAGACCATATAATCGTTTCACCAACTTCATCAAAGATTGTTCTAGCAAGTATCTCTGATCGACTCTACTTAACTCAAAATTCTGGGGAGAGTTGGCAACAGGTATTCCAAAGTAAAAGTCCTATTGACACTCTTGGTTTTTCTAATGATGGCAAATTAGTCATTGCTACCAATACAAACGAACTCTTGGTCTCTCGCGACAGCGGAGCAACTTGGCAAGCTAGCGATCGCGCTGCATCTGGCCTACCACTAGATAGTCCAATTGTTGCTATTGAGTCTATGCCAGGTGGAGCAGTAGGTTCAATGTCGCTGGCGACGGAAACCCAGGGTATTTTTCAAACCACTGACCAAGGCAAAACTTGGACAAAACAGGCAATTCCGATCGCCAATGAGCTTGTTCAAGATCTCAAAATTATTCCAGGGTCGCAAAATGCACCACAACTGTTTGTTTCCACAGCAAATACTGGATTATTTTACTGGGATGGCCAAGAATGGCAGCCAAGAACTCAGGGACTCATAATTGATCCTCAAGCTAAGGGTATGAAGCAACCTAGCTTTACTGAGCTAGAGTTCTCGACCGATGGCAGCGTGAGTTTCCTAGCAGGTTTTGATGGTCTCTTCAAGTCTGAAGATCAGGGGCAAAAATGGCAAGACTTAGAAACCATACTCAGGAGTACGGTTGTTGCAATGGCAGTTTCTAATAATTCAACTGTGGCGACTGTGGACTACGTTGGCAACATTAATATTAGTAGCGATGGCGGTAAAACTTGGAAGATCGCTCAAAGAGGTCTCCAAGAACCTTGGTTTACTAGAAAGTGGGAATCACTACCACCTAACTACGATCCTCGTCGCTACTTTGATGTTGCTTTTTCTCCAAACTACGATCGAGATCAAACATTATGGGCATCATTTCTCTGGACAAAGGTAGCAAGAAGTCAGGATGGGGGTATCTCCTGGTCAATTGCTTCTATGCCTAAAGAAGAACGTGGACTCACAATAGGTGTTTCTCCAGACTTCTCAAACGATAGGACTGTTTACATCCTAGCTCAGAAGGGTAATGTCTATCGCTCTCAAAATGGAGGTAAAGACTTCTCAAAAGTTGGTCAGGTTCCATCTCTTCAAGGCAACAATGGTCCGTCTATTGCCATATCCCCTAATTTTGCTAGCGATAATACTCTCTATGTAACTGGAGAAAAGGGAATCTACAAGAGTACGGACGGTGGGAAAAACTGGGAAGCAATAAGTGAAAATACAGATTTAGAGAAAGCAATAAAAATGCAGATAGTTATTTCTCCAGACTTTGCACGGGATCAAACTTTATTTGTTAGTACCAGGAGTCGAGGTCTTTTTGAATCACGGAATGGAGGAAAAACTTGGAACCAGCGGCTAACTATACCTGGATTAGGTACTGACTCGCCTGAGTTGGAAGCTATTGCTATTTCACCAAACTATGAAAACGATCAAACACTTGTGTTGGGTGTGCTAGGTCTTGGGTTATACAAAAGTGAAGATGGAGGGCAATCATTCAAACAAATTGCAGATGGTTCATTACCCGTATCAAGAATAGGCAATGTGCCTTCATCAGGAAAGCCAATTGTTTTTTCACCAAACTATGTTAATGATAGGACTATCTACAGCTTTGGTTCAGCCAGTTTGGAAATATTCAAGTTAACAACAGATAATGGAAAGACCAAGGAAACTTTAGCTATTCAAAATTCTGAGTCAATGGCAGAACCAAATTTTCTCAGCAATATTCGGTTAGCTTTATATGTCTATCAAGGTTTATTGAAAAGAGTTTTAGTCTTGTTAGTCGTCGTCATTGTAGTAGGGATCGTTATCTACCTAACGTCAAGAAAACTCAATCGCCGAGGTAAGGTATAACGGTCAAAAATTAGAAACTTGATAGATGAGTTGCACCACAAAACAGCTTTATTTTTGGTTCAAAACTTTGATGTAATTCTGCTTCCAACTTTTGAAGTTTCTCAGATGACAATTTATACTAGCAGAAAGCTCACAAGTAAATCAGTGAGACAAATGTTGAACTGGGGACACTATAGGTTTGAGCTTTTCTTAAAGCATAAAGCTGTTGAATACAACAAAGTAGTTGTAGATGTAAGTGAAGCCTACACTAGCAAAACCGTTAGCTGGAGTGGTGAAATCCTCAACAATTTAGGCGGCAAAAAAGTTGTGACTGGTAATGATGGTTTTCGCCTTGTTCGCAACTTAAACGGAGCGCGTGGAATCTTGATCAAAAGCGTGGTAGAGAAATTTTCTACCACATTGGGAGATACCCCCTAAGTAAGTTAATCTTACTGTGCATTGTTAACAATTGTTAGCAAAATAGTATCGGTTCAGCATTTAAACTATATATCTTAATTTTGGGAAAGGGAACACCTGATATGGAAACAGGAAAGCAAAACAAAAATCTTATTCTATCGCTCTTTAGACGTGAAGTTCATCAGTATCAGCAAACTGAACCCTCTATACCGAACAGTTGGAAAGTTTTGATCGTTGTGATACTGCTATTGCGCATCTTTTTATCTTTCGCCAACTTAGATCAAAAGCCTTATAATGCTGATGAAGTTAGAGGCTTTTATCGAATAGCAGGTTATACCAGAACTCAAATTGTTGAAGAAGTTTTTAATGGGGAAATTATTAGTGCAGAGAAAATCCTCACTTATCAAGTTCCAACATCCGCTAAAGGTTTACCAGATACTATGTCTGCATTAGCGGGTAATTCAGAACATACTCCTCTCTACTACGTCTTATGTCGTTTTGTAATTTCAATTTTTAAAGACCCTTTTGCTGCCAGAGTTTTATCTGTAATATTAGGATTTACTTGTTTGCCTGCTGTTTATTGGCTTTGCTATGAGCTTTTCGGTTCGCGATCGGTAGGGTGGATTGCAGTTGGACTAATTAGTGTATCACCTTATCAAATTCTACTATCTCAGGGAGCCCGTCAGTATAGTCTTTTTGGACTTGCTACTTTAATCTGTACCATAGCACTTCTACGTGCTATGAGGAAAAATGATAAACTAAGTTGGGTAATTTGCACGCTGACTTTCATCTTCGGTTTCTATTCACACCTGTTTTTTGTATTTGTTGCTTTTGGTTACTGCTTGTATATACTTTCGCTTG
>NZ_JAAHGK010000909.1:0-3195 GCF_010672505.1 Okeania sp. SIO2B9
TTTTATTTTAACTACCCTGACTTTTCCTGATTTTTTTTCTGTTATCTAGATTTTGGAATAGTTTAATTGTTGTTTTTATCCTGCAGATAATCACTTCTTTACTCATTTATAAAAATAATTTTCAGCCATGCCATACATAGCTCTGCAAACTAAATTTTATCTAAAAAGTAGAGAATTAACAGACTAAAAAAAAAGGAGTATTGTAGCGGATTATATATTGTAGGTATGGAGCTGTTAATAGATAATTTATTACTGATTGAGCAGCCAAATATATTGCCATACTCATACGGAAAAATTGACAATTATTAAACTTAGGAAAAAATCTTTTCTTTGAGTAAGTAAACACCTGATTTTTTATCCATTGTCGTTCTTAGTATGAAAAGTGAAAATTATTAATAACAACAAACATTCAAGCGTAAAAGAGAACAAAAATGAATTTACAAAGATTTCTGGCAGCACCAGTTGCCTTCGGATTGACGCTCGGTACTTTCTATGTACTAAATTTACCTGCATATGCAAAAACTGTAAATGTTACCGTTCCTAAAACAGCTGTTGCCATAGCTTTTAACACAGCTTTTAGTTCAACTAAAGTTCATCTTGACAACTATGGAAAAAAGCATGGTAGTAGCTGGCATCAAGATTCTAGCTATGTACTATTGCCCAATGGAGCCAAAGAATCATTCTTGATTCCCGAGTACAAACATAAAGTTACCAAATTTCGCCAGTTGAAATATTACATTGATAATATGAATACCTCATCTATCCAAGCCACTATTAATGGTAGTCGAATTCAAGCAACTGCAAGGTTTGAAAGCCAAGGAGAGGAAATTAAAGCAAAATGTGTCCGCAGAAGGTTTGGAAAATGGGGTGAGTGCAAATTAAAAATGGAACGCGATATCCATTTGAACAACTCAATCCTTTCAATGTCTTTGATACCTGTTGCTTATAATGGGTCTATTTCATACGCAAATCCCAAAGTAGACTTTAAGACTGATTTACGAATTCCTAATAAGCTATGCCAAGCTTTTAAGGGTATCTGTAGTCGTATCCAAAATAAGATTAAGGGTGAATTAACCAAAAATATTGAAACACAACTTGCCAATGGTCTGAATAATCCCAAAGTAAAAGACAAGGTAGCAAATTCTGTTAAAAAATCACTCGCTAGCCGTTTAGGTCAATACAAAAACTGGAAAATAACTAAAGTTTCTAGCAATGGCAACAACTTTATCTTAAATTTGAGAAATTAGATTTTTTGGTAGTAATTCTAATATCAACTCAAGAAAAATATGACACAAATAAATTTTTTGTAGGGGTTTAACACTGATAAATTTTTACCCACAGATTTGTATTTCTCAGGACTTACGCAAATGAATTATAGTCTTTGCGTAATTCCTATTTATATTAAAGTCAAATTTTATGATTAACAACTTCTAGGATGATATTTTTCTAGAATTTATCTGCCAAATATACTGCCATACTAATATCCGGAAAAATTTACAATTATTCAACTGAGAAATCAAGTTTTTATCAGGAAAGTAAACACCTGATTTTTCCTCCATTGTCGTTGTTGGTCTGAAAGAGGCATGATTAATTCATAAGTTTAGTTTGAGAGCTATAGCACTCCAATTTAAGTCGTGAAAACCTAAGAGGCTCAAGCTTTTGACAGCAAAGTTTCTAGCCTCAAAAATATTACAACCATAAGGGGGTTGGTAAGGGGGTGCTGGTTTCCCCACTCCTCCACAGGGTGGGGCGGAAAGCACCCCCTTACATAAATAAATGTTGATCCGCTATCTAGGATTGCTATAGGCCCATCAAATTAACTAACAAAGTCGAATTGATGTGGGAGAAATTTCAATGGCTTATATTCAAGGCACTCCAGGTAACGATTTTCTACCGGGTACTTATTTCGGGGATATTATCGAGGGTTACGCTGGCAATGACACAATGCGGGGCGCAGATAATAGCGACACAATGTATGGTGGTAATGACAATGATGATCTGTTTGGTGAATATGGTAACGACTTTCTATACGGTGACTCTGGCCGCGACTACCTCAATGGGGGTGTAGGTGACGATTATCTTTGGGGAGGATCTGGTCGTGATACTATTGATGGTGGTAGTGGTAATGACGTGATGCGGGGTGGCACTGGCTACGATACTTATGTAGTTAGTTCTCCGAACGATCAAGTCATTGAGTATAGTGGCGAAGGACTTGACATCGTTGTTAGTAATATCAATGGCTATACTTTGGGTGCAAATGTAGAAAGTCTTCTCCTCGGAAACACAATTTCTGATGGTACAGGTAATAGTCTCAATAATCGTCTTTACGGTAACGATGCCAACAACAACCTAAGTGGAGTTGGAGGAGCGGATGAATTAGTCGGTAATGGTGGTGCAGACGCTCTTAATGGTGGTTCAGGCAGTGATACACTCACTGGTGGTGCTGATTTTGATGTTTTAACTGGAGGTAGTGGTGCTGACTATTTTAAATATGTCAGTCTATCTGACGCTCCTACAAATTACATTTTCTTTCCTGAGACTATTAATGATTTTCAACCCGGAATTGACAAGATAGATTTATCAGCAATTGATTCTCATCTCGGTAGTTCAGGAAATCAAGCATTTTCGTTTATTGGTACAAGTGATTTTGGAAGTGGTTCTCGTGCAGTTCAAGGTCAAGTTCGATACGAAAATACTGGTGGAGCTGTGCTGGTTCAAGTCGATGTTTATGGTGATGGTGACTTTACTTCTGACCTAGACATTATGTTGCTCAGTACCACATCTGTTAGTGCCAGTGATTTCATCTTGTAAGTAATGATAAAACCGAGTAGCTGAGACTTTCATAATCACTACTTCTACTTATTTGGCATCAGTATAAACCTAACAAAACAAAGATTAAATATTAGGAGGTAACACAAAATGACAGTCATTTATGGAACCCGTGGAGATGATAATTTACAAGGATTTAGTGGCCCTCATTGGTCTTTAGTAAATGGTCAGTTAGTTTATTATCCGAATGGCAACGACACCATTTATGGTCAGGGTGGTGATGATATATTGCAAGGTAAAGGCGGAAATGACGACATCTTTGGAGGTAGTGGGAATGATTTTCTCGGAGGAGGAAATGGAAGGGATGAACTCTATGGAGAATTTGATGACGATAGCATCAAAGGAGGAAGTGGTCGTGACTCTATG
>NZ_JAAHGK010000091.1:0-2130 GCF_010672505.1 Okeania sp. SIO2B9
TCCCTATTCCCTATTCCCACAACTCAAATAAGATTGATATAAATGGAAAATTTTTTAGATATTTTCAATTACATCTTCTAAAGAAACGTCATCATTATTCAACATATTAATCAAAATTTCTGTGGTTAAAGTGGCTAGAATATTAGCTTTTACACCACTGCCTAAACCATCAGACAAAACGATAATAGTTTTATTTTCGACTTTGCGGAATTTAACTTGGTCGCCACATAATTCTTCGCCTTTTTTATTGAGACTAAAATTGTAAATATCTAAAAAATTTTCCATTTATATCAATCTTATTTGAGTTGTGGGAATAGGGAATAGGGAGCAGGGAATAGTTCATTAATGGATAATGGATAATTGATAATTACCTCTGGTTAAAACCGTTACGGAATTGAATATCAGGAATATTTTCTTTTTTTTTCCCTTAAAAGAGGAGGCTTTAAACCAGAATTATTTAATTATTAATTATTAATTATTCGGTAACAGGGAAAAGGGAACAGGGAACAGATATGGAAGAAACACCTAAGCATTAACGAAGTCAGAAGTCAGAAGTTATTTTTGTAACGGGTATTTGAGCAACTCTCCAAAAATATTTCGCCTTAAAGGCAGGGTTGCGCGACCCAATTATTTTGATAAAATTATCACAAATGATTTAGGATTGCTATATATATCAATCAGTTACCAGTACCTGTACAATAAGGAGAGTTGAAATACGGAATCTTCTTTTTTTATCTTGTTAAAAGAGGAGGCGTAACTACCCAAATTTTTCGGTCAGCTATCAGCTTATTATCAATTATTTATTACCCATTTTCACAGACATAATTAATATTAAACTGGAGATGTTATAGCAAAGAATGAGTTGGTTAGGACTTATGTGGATAATAACACTGTTGCCTGTTGCCTGTTGCCTGTTGCCTGATTAGAGAGTCTCTTGATTTACCATTTTGATAATTTTTAATAAACTGACTTTTGTTTCAGCAGTTGTTTCTCCTAATAAACCAGCAATTTCTTGCACTACTTTCATCTGATGATCGACTACTTCATTTACTTTACTAACTGTTTCGTTTCTCAGATTAATCATTTCTTGTTTTCGTTGCCATTCATAGGTAATATCAACCATAATACAAGCAATTAAATTTTGGTCGCGAATGGGAAAAATTACTTCTTTGACATATACAATATCTGCTTCAGAATTTGCTTGATTTTCAGGTTTATATTTTTTTTCTTTTCCTCGAATTACTTCATCTTTTTCCCAGACTTTTTGAAAGTCTGCTAAATCTTCTAAAACTATAGATGCTGGTTGACCAATAATCTCTGTTTGGTTGACATTAAACATTTTACAAAATGCTGGATTAACTAGAGTAATATTCATCTGGGTGTCAACAACAATTAAGCCATTGGGGTCATATTCCCAGAGGATTTGCCAGAGATTTTTTTCGTTAGTCAAAATAATTTACTCCTTTGGTTTATTGATAGTGGGTAAGATTTCTGCTTGGAATTTTTGTTCGATATTTTCGGGGTTAATTTTGATGAATACTTGGTTTTTGTATTTCATTACAATTCCATCACTACAAGATTCTAAACAAAATGAACCTTTTAATTCTATTTTGTCTTCTAGGTGATATTCGCTAATCATACTTTGAAGTTTGGGCAATACTTCATAAACTCCTAGTTGATGACAAGCAGAACCCATACAAAGATATAAATTTTCTTTTTTCATAGTTCATTCTTGAGTAGGGGAGTGGGGGAGTAGGGGAGAACTAAACATAATAATAATTAACACCAACTGGTTAATAATTATCAAAAAGGTTATTTTACCTGTATTAATTACTTAATAATTGAAGTTTCATCTAAGTCTAGCATTCTTTTTTCAAATTGGTATAAAAATAGTTGGTCAGAAAGAGTTAAGAGAATAAAGACAAAAATTTAACAGTGAAGAAGGTGAGTATAGGTAAAGTCAAAAGTCAATTTTAACTCTCAATAAAAAACAAATAGGAAGATATTTTTGGCGATAGGAAGTTGGAAATTTTTACCTCTACTGATACTTCTTGGATGCTAATTTTATATTGATAATTTTTTTCCTTCTTGCTTATTCCTTCTTTTAATTGCCATAAGCTACATCTAAGA
>NZ_JAAHGK010000091.1:2230-10360 GCF_010672505.1 Okeania sp. SIO2B9
TATTTTTGGCGATAGGAAGTTGGAAATTTTTACCTCTACTGATACTTCTTGGATGCTAATTTTATATTGATAATTTTTTTCCTTCTTGCTTATTCCTTCTTTTAATTGCCATAAGCTACATCTAAGAATCAGGTGAGTATAGGTGAAGTCAAAAGTCAATCTTTGCCATCAAGAAAAAACAAAAAGAAAGATACAACAGATTCCACTAAGGGTGAGATACATCCATCGCGGGCAAGATGCCCACACTACAAATATTTAATTGTTAATCTCTATACTTCTTATTTATGGGAGGAATATGTTGTATTTTTGGCGATAGGAAGTTGGAAATTTTTACCTCTACTGATACTTCTTGGATGCTAATTTTATATTGATAATTTTTTTCCTTCTTGCTTATTCCTTCTTTTAATTGCCATAAGCTACATCTAAGAATCAGGTGAGTATAGGTGAAGTCAAAAGTCAATCTTTGCCATCAAGAAAAAACAAAAAGAAAGATATTTTTTGCCATAGGGAGTTGGAAATTTTCACCCCTACTAATACTTCTTGGAAGTTAATTTGATATTAATAATTTTCTTTCTTCTTCCTTCTTCCTTCTGATTTATTCCTTGTTTTACAGGAAGATATTTTTGGTGATGGGGAGTTGGAAATTTTCACCCCTATTGATACTTCTAGGATGTTAATTTTATATCGATAATTTTCTTCCCTCTTCCTTCTTCCTTCTTCCTTCTTCCTTCTTTTAATTCCGATAAACTTCATCTAAAATATTGCCATTTGCCGCAATTAATTGAATATGTAATGGCATTTTACCTGCTGCATGAGTCGAACAACTGAGACAAGGATCGTAAGCTCGAATACCTGCTTCAACCCTGTTTAACATTCCTTCTGGAATTTGATTATTGTGAATATAATGTTTGGCTATTTGAGTAACAGTTTGATTCATTGCCAGATTATTTTGACCAGTGGCAATAATCATATTTACTTTCTGAATAATTCCATTTTCATCTACTTTGTAATGATGGAATAAAGTACCTCTTGGCGCTTCACTAACTCCCACTCCTTCCAGACAGTTAATACCAGCAGTAGCGCGAGTGCGAGGAGAAACAATATCTGGGTCATCTATCAATTGTTCAATTCTTTCTAAACAAGCAATAATTTCTATCAAACGAGCATAATGATAAAAGAAAGAAGAAGTAGGAACACCACCTACCCGCTCTTGCATTTCTTTTAATTCTCGGTCTGCTTTTTCTGTACCTATCTGAGAACAAACATTTAAACGAGCAAGAGGTCCGACACGATAAATTCCATCGGGATAACCCATTGGTTTGTAATAAGGGAACTTCAAATAAGACCAACTTTCCACTGCTTCCCCTAAAAATTCCTGATAATTATCTTCGCTTAAATTATCAGCAACAATATTACCTTCACTATCAGTAAACCTGAGCTTTCCGCCGTAATGTTCCCAGTCACCATTTGCGCCAACTAATCCCATGAATAATGATGGAAACTTACCAAAAACTTCGGCTTCAGTTTTCAGTTTATCGTCTAATAAACCCTTAAACAAACTAATAGCAATATTAGTAGTTTCAAAAGATTCTGAGAGACGATTTTTTATCCATTTTCGCCCTTCTTCAGATAAGGGAGAACGTACACCACCAGGTACCGCCCAAGCAGCATGAATTTTTTTAGCTCCTAATAATTCTATGACTGTTTGACCGAACTGCCGAAGTCGAATTCCTGCCCTAGCTAAATCTGGATTTTCCTCCATTAAACCAAAGATATTTCGTTTAGCTGGGTCGCTATCCCAACCTAATAGAAAATCAGGACTACTAAGATGGAAAAAACTTAAAGCATGGGATTGAGTTAACTGCCCTAAATTCATCATTCGGCGCAATTTTTCTCCTGCGGAAGGAACTTGCACTGCGAGAATTTTATCCCCTGTTTTAGCAGAAGCTAATAAATGACTTACTGGGCAAATTCCACAAATTCTAGCTGTTATTCCTGCCATTTCTGTAAAGGGTCGCCCTTCACAAAATTTTTCAAAGCCACGATATTCTACGACATGAAATCTACAGTCGGATACTTCTCCCGCATCATCTAATATTACTGATATTTTGGCATGACCTTCGATTCTAGTTACTGGGTCGATGACTATTGTTTTAGACATAGTTTATTTCTCTCCATTTAGTAAATAAATAATCTCTAGATTTTGATAAATTTGTCAAAGCTATTTTTGTGAGTAAGTAACTAATGTGATGAAAAGGAAACAAGAAAGTAATCTTAGTAGTGGCGTGACACAGCTAAAACTGTGCATTAGCTTTTAACTTAAAAATTCTTACTTTTGACTTTTGACTTTTGACTTTTGAATTGAATCTAATGCACCATTTTAGCTGTGTCTATCTACTAGGTTCGCGTTAAAATTTGCCCTTGATAAAAAGGAAACAAGAAAATAATTTTAGTAGTTTTGCTTGAGGAAACAAAACCTAACTTACTTAAATTAAACTCTAGTGTAGGATGGCAGAAATAACTAACCAGTTACAAAATTCTAAAAGCCTTACCAATCAATATTTTTGAGGGCGAATGCCATTTGCTTCGCATAACTATCGTTAACGCCCCTACGACTTTTAACTTCTGTGTAGTGGCACTAGGTTTTGAGAATATTATAAAATTTATTTCTCAAAGCTACCTCTACTTTGTTTATCAGTTTTCTTCTAATTACAAGTGCGGGCTTTTTGCCAAGGTTTTCGAGAATTCCAGATACCTAAACCTGCTTGTTTGGCAGAATTTTGAGCATTAATATAAGCAGTTTTTGAACTAGGACAAGTATCATTTAGATGTTTACAGAAAAGGGAAGCTTTTCCTTCGCTGGTTGTAAATTAATGGAAGTATGATCTTTAAATACTTCTGAAACTATCCGTTGATGACTACTCTTTCCTGTATCGTTTATTAATACTATTGTACCTCTAGGAATTAATGTTTCAAGTCTACTTTTAGCAGCCTCAAAAAACGGACTATCTCGATAATCTGGTCCATCAATACAAGCAAGTTGTAGCCGACATCGTTGTGAATTTCCTTCCCAAGGAATGCGACATTGTGACATGGTAACTTCTAAAGTATCTCCATCAATAATTTGAGAAATTCTTGCTTGTTGGGTAGCTAAAGATGGGGGAGTATTTAATAAAGATAAAAGTATTAAAATTCCACAGGATATAACAGTTAAAATCAGACTTATTTTGTGTTTTTTCATCAGTTTTTTTTGACTAACTAATACTGTGGGTTCAGTTGAGGAATGTTCGCCGAGCTTATCCGGAAGATAAACCTAACAAAAATATATATCTGTTGGGTTGCGCTACCGCTTAACCCAACCTACCCTAGCTGAATTCTGTCTCCTGACTCCTGTCTCCTAACTCCTTCTTCAATATATATCTGTTGGGTTGCGCTACCGCTTAACCCAACCTACCCTAGCTTAATTCTGTCTCCTGACTCCTGTCTCCTGACTCCTTCTTCAATATATATCTGTTGGGTTGCGCTACCGCTTAACCCAACCTACCCTAGCTTAATTCTGTCTCCTGACTCCTGTCTCCTGACTCCTTCTTCTTTTACCCAAACTTAATCATTTCTCGACCTGCCATTTTTGGCATTTCACCCTTTAATAAAGGTTCTAAAGTCGCCTTAATTCTATCGGCAGAAGGCGGACATCCAGGCATAAAAATATCCACAGGAACAACTTCATGCACTGGTCGAACTTTATCAAGTAATTCTGGTACAATTCCCGGCGCATGTGGTAATTGTTGATTTTCATCTGCCAACTCTAAATAACTTCTTTCTAAAACAGGTTTCGTACCACCCAACATATTTCGCATAGCTGGGACATTAGCAGTAACAGCACAATCTCCAAAAGAAATTAACGTCTTAGTCTTTTTCCTAACTTCAAAAATTATTTCTAAATTATCCTGATTAGCAATACCTCCTTCCACCAAACAAACATCAACATTTTCTGGATATTCTTTAATATCACTCCCCACCGGACTATAAACAACCTCGACATGATTTGCAAGTTCAAACAACCATTCATCTAAGTCGAGAAACGACATATGACAACCAGAACATCCAGCCAACCAAACTGTAGCAAATTTTATTTTATTTGACATAATTAATACCTTCAATTAGGGAACAGGGAATAGGGAACAGGGAACAGGGAATATAAAAGCACTCAAATTTTCTGTTTCAAAGGAATAGTATTTGCTTGCGTGCTTGATTTTTATTAGGTTATCGCTACTTTTACAGCGCTAGGCAATTATCTGTTATCTGTAATTAATTGTGCGTTGCAACGCACCCTACTAAACTGTGGCAGACTTTATTTTTTTCGACATAATTAATACCTTTAATTAGGGAATAAGGAGTAGGGAATAGGGAATAGAGAATAGGGAACAGGGAATTTTATAAATTCAGTCTCTAACTATAATTTCAATAGTTGCTCTAAAACACCTTTTACTATCCACAATAAATAGATTAGCCAAAATAGAAATCAAACAAATTAACTTTAGACTTCAGACTTCAGACTTCAGACTTCATTTACCTTGTCCATTGTTTATTCTCCCTAGCATTGACCAAAAATTCCAACTTAGAGCGATCGCGCTCCATTTCAGCTACCGTTGCCCCCTTACGGAAAATTGCACCAGTGGGACAAGCATCCACACACTTACCACAAGCAGTACAAGCATCCACCTCTCCCCAAGGTTGATTCAAACCAGAAACAATATAACAAGCAGCACCACGACTTCCCACATCCCAAACGTGCGCTCCCTCTATTTCATCACAAACCCGCACACAGCGAGTACACAAAATACAACGATTATGATCTATACCAAACTGTTTGTGAGATAGATCCATTCCCCGATCTGGGAAACGATAGGGAAACCGAGTATGATCCATCCCCACCTCTACTGCCATATTTTGCAATTCGCAATTCCCATTCGCAACACAAACTGCACAAACATGGTTGCCCTCAGAAAATAACAACTCCACCAACATCCGTCGATATTCTTGCAATTTCTGAGTTTGAGTCTGAATTTCCATTCCCTCCGCAACTTGAGTTACGCAAGCAGGCAATAATTTTTTCACCCCAGAAATTTCTACCAGACACAACCGACAAGCACCAATATCCGTCACTCCCTCCAAATGACAGAGAGTGGGAATGTGAACTCCCGCTTCCTTAGCAGCTTCAAGAATAGTAGTTCCCTCCTCCACTGCAATTTGATTGCCATCAATAGTTAACGTTTTTACTGACATATTTTTTTTCTCCTAATATTATATTAAATCCGGTAGCATTGGTATAACTAGATTCATAGTGTGGAGACCCACCCCTAACCCCTCCCAGGAGGGGAAGATGAGGATATGGGGAGATTAAGAAAGTTTTGGCAATGGCGCTCGTGAAGATAACATTTTTTTAGAACGAACTAAGCTAATTTGATATTACACCTCTTCTAAAAGTAAAATTGCAGAGCTTTTCAACTGTTATAAACCACTTAAATATTTAGGGAGTTAACATTTTGGTTACTCTCTCATCCAAATGCTCTGTTAGTTGACTTCTCTAGCAAGGCGATCGCCATCTCCTACATTCTCCTGACTCCTAATATCATTTCAAGTTAATAGCGCACCTCCTTCTTCTCTCCTGACTCCTGACTCCTGACTCCTAAGTTAATACCTTACCATTGCTAGAAAACTCCGACTCCTGCAATAAATCTAGATACTCTTGCTTAAAATAGCGCAACGTACTCAAAACCGGATTAGGTGCAGTCATTCCCAAACCACACAAACTAGTATCCTTCACCACATAAGACAACTCCTCCAACCTTTCCAAATCTATAGAAGTCGCTTGTTTATTCAAAATCTTAGTCAACAAAGCATATAACTGCACCGTACCAGTGCGACAAGGAATACATTTTCCACAAGTTTCACCACGACAAAATTCCATGTAAAACTGCGCCACCTCAACCATACTAGTTTCCTTATCCATAATCACCATACCACCCGAACCCATCATGGAACCAACTTTGCTCAGAGAGTCATAGTCTACAGGAGTGTCAATCATGGAAACAGGAATACAGCCACCCGAAGGTCCCCCTGTTTGTACCGCTTTCACTTCCCCACCAGGAACACCACCTCCCATTTCCTCAACAATTTCCCGCAGAGTTATTCCCATCGGTACCTCAATTAAACCGTTATTTCTAACTTTACCTGTGAGAGCGAATATTTTTGTGCCTTTGCTATTTTTAGTGCCAATACTAGCGTACCACTCTGCACCTTTTTTCAGAATAGGAGCAATGTTGGCGAAAGTTTCCACGTTATTAATTAGAGTTGGATATCCCCAAAGTCCAGACTGAGCAGGATATGGCGGACGGGGTACGGGGTTGCCACGTTTGCCTTCCACTGATTGAATGAGGGCGGTTTCTTCCCCACAAACAAATGCACCAGCACCGATGCGGATATCAATTTTGAAGTCAAAAGGACAGTCGAATATTTGACTACCCAAGAGTCCGTATTTTTTTGCTTGTTGAATAGCTTTTTGTAACCGTTGGATGGCGAGGGGATACTCAGCACGAACGTAAATGAAACCGTGATTTGCTCCCACAGCATAACCAGCGATCGCCATTCCTTCCAATACTAAATGGGGGTCGCTTTCTAATACGCTCCGGTCCATAAATGCACCAGGGTCGCCTTCATCACCGTTGCAGATAATATATTTCTGACCTTCTGGCATTTTGGCAACGGTTGCCCATTTTAAACCAGTGGGATAACCGCCACCACCCCGACCGCGCAAACCACTACGAGTAATTTCGTCCACGACTTCACTGGGAGTCATTTCATGTAAAGCATGGTACAGAGATTGATATCCACCGACGGCGACATATTCTTCGATGCGTTCGGGATTAATTTTGCCTGTGTGTTCCCTGACGATGCGGAGTTGATGAGAAAAGAATGGGTGTTGGGAGTCGCCTTTAATGACTTCGGTGGTCCCCCCATTGAGTGCATCGATAATACTGGCAGCGTTTTCGGGTTCTACTTCTTCGTATAGGGTGTCGTCGGGGTCTATTTGTACCAGGGGACCGCGTCCACAAAATCCCATACAACCTACTCCTACTACTTCGACACGTTCTTCCAACCCTGCTGTTTTAACTGCATTTTTCATGTTTTTCATTACATCTACAGAATTAGCAGCTTGACAACCTGTAGATGTGCAGCAGTGAACTCGAATGCTTTTTTGTCTATTTTTTTCTGTTTCGGCAATGTCGAGCAAGTCTTGATAGTCCATCTATTATTCTCCATTTATAGCGATAAATATTGAGCGATCGGCAGTTATAGCGCTATGTGCAAGTCAATCAGAAGTCAAAAGTCAAAAGTCAAAAGTTAGAAATCAGAAGTCATCCCTGACTAACAGCGCAAGTCAGAAGTTAGAAATCAGAAATCAGAAGTCAGAAATCATCCCTGACTAACAGCGCAAGTCAGAAGTTAGAAGTAAGTCAAAAGTTAGAAATCAGAAGTAATCCCTGACTAACTTTGGGCATTTATAAATGTCCGCGCCCTATTTGTGTAGTGCTATAGCTTTTTTTTCTTTCCTTGAATTTGATTTTGATTTATAAATCAGTAAAAATAGATCGTTAAATAATTAAGTGAGATGGTTTTTCGGTGGTGGTGCATTGTAATGGTCGTGCGTTGCATTATTTTGCTTACGAGGTACGGCAGTGGGAGCATCTTGCTCCCGTACCAAGCATCCCTTGTTTCTTGTATACCATTACTATGCAGGACTACTGGTTTTTCTTAGTTTCCATCTTACCTAAATATTCTAACTTCACAACTGGATTCTTTCTCTAGCTTTAAATATTTCCACAATCAAAAAATATCAACTTTTAATCAGGTAAAACTTTACTTAAATATCTATGTTTACCCATGGAATTTTGACTGTTGATTTTTGGCTAAATTTACTCCTGCCAACCTTTAATTTTTTCCATAACTACTTCTGGAGTTTGTTTACCTGCGACGCTACCATCAAAAACCACTGCTGGCGCAATCCCACAAGCACCTAAACAACGAGCTGCCATCAGAGAAATTTGATCGTCTGCTGTTGTTTCTCCA
>NZ_JAAHGK010000910.1:0-3188 GCF_010672505.1 Okeania sp. SIO2B9
TAATTTTTCCTTCTTATTTCTTCCTTCTTCCCTCTTCCTTCTGAATAATGACTAAATATTTACTTCTTCCCTCTTCCTTCTTCCCTCCTCTTTCTTATTTCTTCCTTCTTCCTTCTTCCCTCTTCCTTCTTACTTCTTACTTCTGAATAATGACTAAATTTTTCCTTCTACCTTCTTCCCTGTTCTTGATTATTTCTTCCTTCTTCCTTCTTCCTTCTTCCCTCTTCCTTCTGAGTGCTACTGCCACACCGAAAATTATTTTTCCCACCTGCCCTAGAAATGAAATTTCTAAGCTACCTCAACCTCCTTTATCTCAAACTCAACCAAGTATTCCTAGTCTGTGGTTAACCCAAGATTTCTTTGGTGAAGAACTTATTTATACTTGGTTTGTTGACTCAGATGATATTTGGGTAATGTTGGTAGTCAGAAAATTAATTTGGGATAAAAAAGGCTACCTAGAACGTTATAAATTTATTAACCATTTTGGTAATGTAGCTAGAGAATATGGCTATAACTTACAAGTATGCGAACCTCGTAATAAAAAACCAATTGCTGCCTATTTTTGTGACTTTGAAACTGCTCCATTAAATTGTAATGTAGAAATTGATTATAGATTTGGTAGAAGTTTATTTCGTTCACCTAAAGGCTTTACATTTCCTCCCACAGTAGAGTGAATATTTATCATGACTAGATTTCTTTATTCCCAATTTTTCAAACAATTTTTAGAAGAATTATAGCAATTTCCATACTGGCGAGGTACAAAATTTTAGGTTTGAGGGAACACCGGATCTGGGAACGGGGAACAGGGAATAAAAATACGAAAAGATCACTGTACCTCACGAGCTTGAGAAACGCTATACTATCAATTATTCATACAGTAAAAGTACGCTATGATCTACAGATAAATCCGATAAATAGATGTTGTGGTAATAACGAATATCTTTGTTTATTTTTGTCGTGAAAATTATCAGATGTAAACAAGCGATCGCTCCCTAAGTAATAATATTAAATTCGATAGTATTGGCATTATTTAGGATACATAGCACAAGGAAGAAGGAAGAAGGAAAAATCTTACGTTATCTGAGTTTTAAGCTTTTTATCTGTCTTAACCTTTCCTTCGACTGCTATAGCAATAAGGTGAAAATTTTAGGGGCAAACGGCCGTTTACCTCTACTGATACTAGAAATTATATTACTCGGTAATATTATGTCCGCTTAATTAGTCAGAAAAAACTTTTTCCTCTCTCTCATTTTTGGCATTTTTTCCCTTTATTCCTTTTTTCATCTTCTCCAAATTTCGTTTATTCAGTATTCAAACAGAAATGATATAGGTACAAAAAATCAAAAACATAAAATTATATTTAATATTACAAGAAGTCATTAAAATATTTAACCAGATTTCATCTCAACAGATAGACGAATTTCTTGCCATAATTGGCTATATTGTTGAATAGTACTATCTGCCAGTGGGTAGAGAAAATCACTTTTTTCTAGAATATCTTCTGGAGGTAATAGCAAAGAATTATCTTTAATTTCTGAAGTTAATTCAGTTGGATTTATCCCTGGTATAATTGGAGAGGTAGTCTGAGTTATCAGAGACATTTGTTCTGCTATCTGAGGTTCCCAACAAAAATCAATCCATTTTTCTGTTAAGGAAGTCTCCACAGTAGCAGCAGGTTTTACCCATAAATTAGACCATAAAGCTGTACCAGATGTAGGTATTACCGCAGCAATATCTTTCCGTGTTTTAACCAATGGTAAAATATCGTTAGACCAACCAACAGCTAACCAAGTATCTCCAGTAATTAGAGATTGTAAATAATTATTGGAAGCGTAATATTTAACTTGTTGATTTAGTTTAACCAGTTCCGATTTTAAATTTTCAACTTTACTAAGATTTTTAGCATTATAAGATTTACCCAATTTTTTCAGAGTTAAACCAATAACTTCTCTAGGTTGATTTAACAAAGAAAATCTATGGCGTAACTCCTCTCTCCATAGATCGTTCCAGTCTTTAGGTTGCCATCCCAAAGTTTTAAATTTATCAACTCGATAAGCAATTAATGTTGTACCCCACTGATAAGGTGCTGCCCAAATTTTTCCTTGGGGGTCTGCATAACCTTGATTATTACGCTTCACTAACTTTTGCCATTTTTCCGGCAATTTATTCCAATTTTGTAAAGCTTCAGAATTAAGAGGTTGAATTAATTCTTGTTTAATAGCATTTGCTAACCAATAATCTCCTAAAGTAACGAGATTAGCAATATTTATATTTGTTTGTTCTGTAGATGATTTTTGCTCTTCTAATAAAAGTTTTCTCTGCCAACTTTGCAACAGAGAAAATAATTCTGTTAAATTTTCTTGAGGATTAAAGTTTAATTTAGGCTGAGATGTTAATTCCCTCTTAAACTTTGACACCATTTGAGCAGGAATAGTGTTTTTTAACAGTTGAATATTTAAATCTCCCTGACCTTCACATCCTGCTAAAAATTCAGCTAAAGTTATTGCTGTAGCTCCGATTAAAAAATTCCGTCGCTTCACTTTTTCTGATTATTTAATATACGCTTTTCTAGATATTGACCAATCATTTTTTGTTCGCCCGCACGGGAAATAATAGTTTGCCGTGTCCGGTATTTATGGCCGATTTGTTTAATTTCTTCCTCAAATACAGACCCATTGTACTCTGTTCTGAGACATAATGTGTTAGGGTCAGATAGATGATATCCAGCTATGATGGGGTTACTTGTAGCAAAACCGCGATCGCGATACAAAATTAAGCCTCGAACTCCGAATATTGTTGAACCTTCAGATTGTTTCTTACCTGATACGGAATCTTGACTAAGCCAACTGACTAATGAACCACAAATCATAGCTGTTTCAGGATTATGTAGTTTATGGAGTTTGGCTAATTCTATAAGTTCTGGACTTCCTAGCTCGAGAAATTTAATTGTTAAATGACTGACTATTTCTTGGGTATTTCCTTCGGGTAAAGTATAGTAACGTCTTTCTGAATGCCATTGACCTTCGGAGCGTTGAAAATATTCAGTAATTCTTGAATCTGCAACTTCTAATACTTGTGTGGTATTCTTTACGCCTAATTCCATTTAATTTTATCCTCTGGGTTTTCTTTTGTATCAAACTAACTGTGATTTGTCAAGAGTTTTGTTTAATTTGTTACTCCTATTAATA
>NZ_JAAHGK010000911.1:0-3183 GCF_010672505.1 Okeania sp. SIO2B9
TAGAAGGAGACAGGAGACAGGAGACAGGAGACAGGAGGAAAATTACATGGGGATTCTAACCCCAAGTAATTTTGAACACCGTGTAGACGGTGGGGTATTAAACCCACAAAGAAAATGATAATCTTGACCTATATTAGTTATCTATGTTAGCAGTTAAAAGTTAAAAGATAAAGTAAAAAATTAGTGAAAAAGTAGGATTAATTATAAAGTTTAAATTAAGTTGAAAAATTATCTGAATTTCTAAGACCCCTAGTAATAATGAAAAAACTCTGGATCTACGATACAACTCTACGCGACGGTGCCCAACGAGAAGGACTATCCTTATCCCTAGAAGACAAACTACGCATCGCGCACCAACTCGACAGCTTGGGGATTCCTTTTATTGAAGGAGGTTGGCCAGGTGCGAATCCTAAAGACGTACAATTTTTCTGGCAACTAAAAGAACAACCTCTCACTCAAGCAGAGGTAGTCGCATTTTGTTCAACTCGTCGTCCCGGAAAACAAGCAGCTTCTGATACCACTCTGCAACCCATTTTATCTGCTGGTACGCGGTGGGTGACAATTTTTGGCAAATCTTGGGATTTGCACGTTGTTGAGGGGCTAAAAACTACTCTGGAAGAGAATTTGGCAATGATTGCAGATACGATTTATTACCTCCGTAGTCAAGGTCGTCAGGTCATCTATGATGCGGAACATTGGTTTGATGGTTACAAAAATAATCCTGACTATGCTTTGCAAACCTTAGCTGCTGCAACTAATGCTGGTGCGGAATGGTTAGTTCTCTGTGATACCAATGGTGGTACTCTTCCCCACGAAATTACTCAGATAGTAGCAGATGTTTCCCATGCTTTGCCCACTGCAAAATTAGGCATTCACACTCATAATGATTCAGGTACTGCTGTTGCTAATGCTTTATCTGCTGTCAGAGAAGGAGCGAAGATGATACAAGGAACTATCAATGGTTATGGGGAACGTTGCGGTAATGCTAACCTTTGTACTTTGATTCCTAATTTACAAATCAAGTTGGGTTATGATTGCATTCAGGCGCAACAACTGGAAAAACTGACTCAGACCAGTCGCTTTATTAGTGAAGTTGTGAATCTTGCTCCTGATGACCACGCGCCGTTTGTGGGTTTGTCTGCTTTTGCTCATAAGGGTGGTATTCATGTGTCGGCAGTGGAACGCAACCCACTAACTTATGAACATATTCAACCGCAACAGATAGGGAATAGTCGTCGCATTGTGATTTCTGACCAAGCAGGTTTGAGTAATGTGTTGGCAAAGGCAAAAAGTTTTGGTATTGAGCTAGAGCGTCAAAACCCTGCTTGTCGGCAAATTCTGGATAGTTTAAAAGAGTTAGAAAATGAGGGATATCAGTTTGAGGGAGCAGAAGCTAGTTTTGAGTTATTGATGCGAAAAGCTTTGAAGCAAAGGCAGCATTTCTTTGAAATTAAGGGTTTTCAGGTTCACTTGGATAAGGATGGTGAAAAAGTTAGTAATTCTCTGGCGACGGTGAAAGTTACTGTTAATGGTCAGGATATTTTGGAAGCTGCTGAAGGAAATGGTCCGGTTTCAGCTTTAGATGCTGCTTTGCGGAAAGCTTTAGAAAATTTTTATCCAGCGATCGCTAATTTTTATTTGACTGATTATAAAGTGAGAATTTTGGATGGTGGTGCAGGTACTTCTGCTAAAACTAGGGTGTTAATTGAGTCTAGTAATGGTCAGCAACGGTGGACGACTCTTGGGGTTTCTTTTAATATTTTGGATGCTTCTTATCAGGCGGTTGTTGAAAGTTTAGAGTATGGTTTGATGTTGGAAAGTCAATCTCAAGAAACTGCATTAGGTGTGGTTTTGTAGTAGCAGAAGGAAGAGGGAAGAGGGAAGAAGGAAGAGGAAAGAGGGAATAAGGAAAAATCTTACTTTGTCTGAGTTTTAAGCTTTTGACCTGTCCTAACCTTTCCTTCGACTGCTATAACTCAGACCTACCACCTAAATAAGTGCGTGTTCCTGCAAAACCTCCAAAGGTACTACTTCTAATGCTTTTTGATGAGTTCCTGACAAAACTACTGGTGGTGCAACTCCAGAATCTAGAGCTTCTTTCCAACGAGACGCACACAAACACCAGCGATCGCCAGGTTTTAAACCAGGAAAAGAATATTCTGGTCTAGGTGTACTCAAATCATTACCACGACGCTTAGTAAATTCCAAAAATTCTGCTGTCACTGCTGCACAAATAACGTGGGAACCAAAATCTGATGGTCCAGTCTGACAAAACCCATCCCGATAAAATCCAGTCATGGGAGAAGTACAGCAAACTTCTAGCTTTTCACCTAATACATTTAGTGATTCTATCATTTTAAAATAGTTCCCCTTAATTTAGTTCAGTTTTTCAGTTTACCAGAGAGATTCACTTTAGTACTTTGGAAGAGAGGGAGTAGGGAGTAGGGATTAGGGAGTAAGGGGAAAGAATTGATAATTTCTGTGCGATAATTAATTTGATTTTTTATGATCACCAGATGTCTATTAAATAGGGTGTTTTGATGGGCGATCGCTACTTTTTTGTCCTGTTCAATAGATATCTCCGGAAAAGAGGGAGTAGGGGGAAAGAATTGATAATTTCTGTGCGATAGTTGATTTGATTTTTGGCGTTGGTAATTTGAGGCATGATATCATGTCCGGATCAGAGCGCGATAGAAGTCCATGACCTTTACGCGACCAAAAAACTTTCTCCTTCTATTCCTCTTTCTTCTCTCCTGACTCCTGACTCCTGTTCCCCTCCTGGGAGGGGGAGGGGCGAGGGGTGGGTTGACTCCTAAGTAATTAAGATTAATATCATACACGCGCTTTACCAACGCTAATTTTTTATTATCGGAGATTCCTAATGAGGCACACCTATCTTTGATTTCTATTCTATTCCCTATTCCCTGTTCCCTAAAAAAAACGAATTTTGTACCTCACTCTTTTTGGGAATTGCTATAGCTCAAGTCTGATTATTGATTTGCTACTTGAGTTTCAACTTTCTCAAGTATTTTTGCACCTATAGCTTCTGGAACACGAGTATACTCAAGAGTATTGTTCAAGTTTTGACCTTCCTGTAAAACCCAATTGACCATTTTCTTAACTGCAGTTGCTTGATCTGAAGTCTCATAATTTTCCTTAACTAATAACCAGGTCACTCCAACA
>NZ_JAAHGK010000912.1:0-3182 GCF_010672505.1 Okeania sp. SIO2B9
TTTTCCCATGGGATTAATTATTATTTCTCTATAATACCAGTTTGATAAATGTTTGCTACAAATAGTTAGGCTATTTCTTAGGAGTCAACCCACCCCTCGCCCCTCCCCCTCCAACCCACCCCTAACCCCTTCCAGGAGGGGAGGGGAAGTCAGGAGTCAGGAGTCGTATGGGAATTGGTTCAATACCAGTTTTTAGGTCGTAAATTCTCTTTTTTGTCAAAGGGACATTTCCTAGCAAATCTTTTTATCCCACTTATTATTCGTAACATTCTTTTTTCACGCTTGGTATAATAGGAGTTTTCATTAATATAGAGTACAAAGATTTTGGCTTGAAGGCAGAAGTTTTGTAGTTAACATTTCTGGAAAACTGCTACAATTTCCTAATTTAATAATTCTGAATTCTACATTCACTCACTCTACATTCATAAAAATGAAGTTTTGTAGTCTACCTTTGTGAAAATCGCTATAAATATGCAACCTAAAGATAATTTTGATAATTATGATTTAAATTCCTTGGAAAACAAGCCAGTTTTCGAGGAACAACATAATCTTCCGGTTATTGATGAAATAGATACCAAAGTTTATGATTTGTTCGCCCAAATCAATGAGGTAATTACTGACTCTAATTTTATCCAGGAATTAAGCGCAGAAAATCAAGAAGAAGTTTCCAAAGTTTTGATATTACTCTCAGATATCAAAACTCTATATCTATCTGGAAAATTAATTAAAAATATTCACCAAAAATCAGAAGTGGCTAATTTAGTATTTAATCTTAGTATTGCCATTCAATATTTTCAGCATAACCCCGAAAAACGGCTGATTGAAAAACTGCGAATTGATGGAGAATTTAGAATCAGAAGAATTAAAAACTTTTGGCTAGCTTTACCTATTAATTTTTATCGAAGAGTTACTTCTAAGATTATTCTGAAAATTTTACTAGGGTTAATTTTAGGACTTCCATTATACATAGTACTTCCACTGGGCTTATCATCAGGAAGCGACAACTTAGAAAAAGCTCTACAGTCAAAAGGAATTCTTTCATTCAATGCTGATAGTAGAAGCCATGAAACACCAGATATGTATATAAAAGATTTTCAAATGACAGTTTGGCTAGGAAATTTGTGTTTTACTACTGGCGCTCTAGGTAGCATAGTTAGTATCTTATCTCGGCTTAGTAATTATGAACAATCTGAAGACGATCACCAATATGAAGACTCAATAATTCCTATCTTAGTTGGTTTTTATAAGCCTCTGATCGGAGGTACATTTGGCATTTTAATTTTTGCTATTTTACAGGGCGGAATTATTCCGATTTCCTTTGGTGAAATTAATAACGAAAAGAGGCAAGATCAAAGATGGATGTCTCTATTTTCTTTGTCTTTTGTGGTGGGATTTAGCGAGCGATTAGCAAAAGATATTATTAATACGACAGAAAAAAATTTTGATTCAGAGAAATAGGCAGTGATAGATAGATGGACAAAAATGTTGATTCTATTTCGTGTATAGTAATGCTATATCGGGAACAATTTGTAATATTATTTTCAGGACTTACGAATAAGGAACGAAATCTGGTTATAAAAGCTAGTTTTTCCAAATCTGTCTAGTCCTTTTGCTTTCTGCCTTAACTTGAAAATCAATCTCGCTTCTAAAAATGGATACCTTAGTTCAATATCGCACTATTATTCAACAGAAACTCAAAGAATATACGGAAATTCCCTATGCTTATGGGGATTTACAATGCCGTTTAATTATAAGTGAGGATAGGAATAATTTTTTATTAATTACTCAAGGATGGGAAGATGATGTACAAGTTCATGGGTGTTTAGTTCATATAGAGATTATTGGAGATAAAATCTGGATACATCGGGATGGTTTAGAGGATGGAATAGCATCCGATCTACTGAGAGCAGGTATTCCTAAAAGTCAAATTGTCTTGGGTTTTCATCCCCCTGATGTGCGACCTTTTACAGAATTTGCAGTGAATTAATTATTGACTAAACTAGGAGGTAATGTTATTTTCTAATTGCAATTAGAAACAGCTTTAAGACTAATTAATAGTAAAATAATCACTTTCCCTTTATCTTATTATCAATCATTTGAAGCAGAAGCAAGAAAGCGTATTCTTAGAGACCCTAGAAACACATCTAAAATAGTGAATTATGTTATTGGGGGTCTTCATTTCATCTAGTGGTTAAACTCCTAAATTTAATGCGGAACCTGCCTCTACTATTGCACTATTTTAGATGAAACAGTCCACTACAGCTAGTTAAATATAATTAAAGAGTTAGGGTGCGGAATATGCACCCGATTTTTGAGCTATTCAGAATATAGTTTTCGCAACTCATCCATTGAGGAAATCTGGTGAATTTGAGAAGCGATAGAACTCCGTTCCGCTTGCGCGACCGCCATAGGAAGTCAGAAGTCAGAAGTTAGAAGTCAGAAGTAATCCCTTGTAATTATTTTTGTTGTCAGACATGGGAGTGGGAGCATATTGCTCCCATACTAAGCATTCCTGGTTCGTATTTTTGAGCTATTCAGAATACAGTCTTCGCAACTCATCTGTTGAGGAAATTTGAGGAATTTGAGTAACAATTCTCTCTAATAATTTCACATCATTAATTGCTGAAATTTCGGATAATATCCCCACATATTCATCACCAAACTTGAGTTTCAATCCCATTTCAATTGCCAATAATAACGCCTGTTTAATTTGAACATCTTTTTGAGATATTTCAGCATCTTTTTGGGATATCTGAGTATCCTTTTGAGATATCTCAAGATTTTTTTCTGCTGCTATTTCATCTCCTGTTTTAATCACATTCCCCAACTCATCACACCAACGCAACCAAGTACCATTCAGATTTTCAAATACACCATTCCAAAGGATTAATCCTAAATTTACATCAGCAAACCAAGGATCATTTTTCGGAATATAAGAACTACCATGAAGTTGAAATACTTGCAGAAAAGTTTTACTTAGTTTTTGCAATGGATCGTAGAGAACATAATAAGGAATTCGTAATTGTGCATACTTTGTCAATTTACTTCCTAATTTATTGCCTGGAGTGGGAGAAACAATTTCAATTACTACATCTGGGGACTTGCCAAATTCCCAGAATAAATAAGAACGAACATTACGTTTCCACCATTGTTCGCCACCAGGAATATTCAAACTTAAAAAC
>NZ_JAAHGK010000913.1:0-3178 GCF_010672505.1 Okeania sp. SIO2B9
GGAAATATTGGAGAAAAAGAGGAAATATTGGAGAAAAGTAAAGACAATTTCAGTATTTATTTGATACCGTCGGTACTGTCAGTCCTTAAATTTTATTTATAACTGACCCGTCCGAACATGATATTAGTTAGATAACCACAATAATTAAATTCTTCCTGAACTTTTTTCTGCTTATTTCAGATGACTAGAGATAGCTAATTTATTATGGCTAATTAATGAGACTTGATATTAGAAGTGAAATTAGAAATCTCCATTGAAGAAGGAGACAGGAGACAGGAGACAGGAGACAGGAGGAAAATTACATAGGGATTCGCTCCCCCAAGTAATGCGTGAACACCCCCGTTGACGGTGGGGTATTAAACCCACAAAGAAAATGATAATAAAAAGTCAAATCAATTATCCCACTCTTATTCATCAATTCTTTCTCCCTGCTCCCTGCTCCCTACTCCCTACTCTCTCTTTTGTGGAGATGTCTATTCATCGGGAGTAAAATTAAGAGGCTGTTTGTCAACAAAAGTTAAAGATAGGGTGTGTGATCAAATAGGGGAAAAAGGTTGAAATTTGCCCCCATCTCCCTATCTCCCCATCTCCCCATCTCCCCATCTCCCCAAACTCCCTACTCCCTTTCAACCAATAGCATCCTTGAGAGCATTCTGAGTCATAGCCGCGATCGCTTGTTCTGTCGCCTTAGGTAAATGATAATACTTACCCCCTGCTTGCTTCGCCAACTCCTTGGCAAACCCAGTCGAAACAAACTTATTCTCAGTATCAATCATCAACAACTGAATCCCCAAACCCCGAACTTTAGCAGCAATTTCCAACAACTCCTCCTTAATATTCGGTTTCTCATCATCCAATATCGGTTCACCCAACGAACGCGCCAACGGAATATTACCCCGTCCGTCCGTAATAGCCACAATTACCACCTGCCCAACATCACCAGACTGCTTGGCATTCACACCCACTCTCACCGCCTGAGTCAAACCATGCGCCAAAGGCGAACCCCCACCACAAGGCATCTTTTCCAAACGTCGTCGTGCTGTAGTTATCGAACGAGTAGGCGGTAACAAAACCTCCGCTTGTTCCCCCCGAAAAGGAATCAACGACACTTGGTCACGACTCTGATAAGCCTCCGTCAACAACTGCATCACCGCTCCCTTCGCCGACTGCATCCTATTTAACGCCATCGAACCCGAAGCATCAACCACAAACACCACCAAAGCACCAGCCTTTCTTGCCAAACGCTTTGCCCGCATATCAATAGGTTCCACAATCACTTTACGATTTGGCTGACGTTCGCGACGAGACTTCTGATAAGGAGCAGCAGCTCGCAAAGTCGCATCAACCGCAATACGTCTCACCTTACCCTTGGGCAACATTGGCTTCACATAACGCCCCCGGTCTTCAGAAAAAATCACACTCCGACTACCAGACTTACCTTGACGGTTTGCTGTTTGGGCAAACATTAGCACACTATCATCTAATACCACTCCCTCCGGGTCAAACAAAAATTCTTCAGGAATACTGGCCTCTTCTTCCTCTGGAGGTTCCGGGTTTTCCTCATCCTCATCCTCATCCTCCTCTTCTTCCTCTTGAGACTGGTCTTCTGGTGGGGGTGGTGGTGGAGGTGGCGGTTGTTGTTCCTCTTCTGGAGGGGTTGGCACTATTGTTGCTCGTGGCACAATAACTAACTCCACGGCCCGACGCAAGTCATCAGCATTAATTGTTGTCCTTCCATCCAGTGCTGCTGATGCTTTGGCTACTCGCACGGCAAAAAGTTCTGCCCTATGTCCTTGTACGCCTCCACGAATTGCTTCTTCTACTAAATATTGGATTTGTTCGTTAGTAATGGTGACATCTTTTATCCACTCCCTAGCCAAAAGAATCTGAGTTTTGAGATTATCTATATCTTCTGCATATTGTTCGAGAAAAGCTTGGGGAGATTTAGCATAAGCTAATGCTTGTTCTACTGCCTCCACTCGTTGGTCTAAATCTAAAACCATATCTGCTGAGAGGGCGATCGCTATTCTATCCAGCAAATGTTCTCGCAGTGGCCCTTCTTCTGGATTATAAGTAGCAATAAATAGAGGTTTACAAGGATGTTGAAAACTAATACCCTCCCGTTCTATTTGATTTCGTCCTTCTGTGAGAACTGTGAGCAATAAGTTGGCAATATTGTCGTCCAGCAGATTAATTTCGTCTACATATAATACTCCTCGGTGAGCTGATGCTAATAATCCTGGTTGAAAAACTGTTTCTCCCTGTCTGACTGATTTTTCTACATCTACAGAACCTAATAACCGATCCTCTGTTACTCCTAGAGGGACTTGAATAAAAGGTGCAGGTATAACTTCAGTAGGAATTTCTACTGATGTGGGGTCGGCATACTGCTCTAATAGTTGGTCGTCCCATTCTTCGGGATAGTTAGGATTACAGTTACTAATGGAATTTTGAACAATTTCAATGGGAGGTAGGAGTGAATGTAGCGCTCTGGCCATTACCGATTTGGCAGTACCACGACGGCCAGCAATGGCAACTCCTCCTAATCCTGGATCGACAGCGGTTAACAATAGGGCTAGTTTGATTGCTTCTTGTCCGACTACGGCAGCTAGAGGAAAGTTGATGATGGCGGGAGGGTTTACTACAGGCATAGTTTAAATAGTTTTACTCTTGGTTTTTAGGATATCAAAATAATGGGACATATTTTTCGATCGAGGTTGGCGATCGCGGTAGCGATGCGGAGGATTATTGCTTCAAATGCCAATCCTTATATATATTCTTATTTTAAAGTTACACTTTAATTCAAATATATAGTTGTACATTTGATTTTTTTACTACTGCAAAATAACTTTTAACTAACATTATTAATATTTATATGTAGCATAAGTAATAAAAATATTAAAGTGAGGGGTTTCACCCCTTAGAAAGGTTATACTACGTTTAGTAGATGCACCCTGATAGTTATCTGTCCCTTTGCCAATGTTGACAAAGGGGCTTTTTTTTTATGTATGTGGGTGCTGAGTTTAATGAAACTTATGCTTTGTTTAATTTATGATATTTTTTTTTAATTATGCTACATATAAATATTAATAATGTTAGTTAAAAGTTATTTTGCAGTAGTAAAAAAATCAAATGTACAACTATATATTTGAATTAAAGTGTAACTTTAAAATAAGAA
>NZ_JAAHGK010000914.1:0-3171 GCF_010672505.1 Okeania sp. SIO2B9
ACGCAAATTCACCTTGAAAGCGCCATATGTAGGGGCGAATGCCATTCGCCCTTACATATGGCGCTTTCAAGGTGAATTTGCGTAAGTCCTGTCTCCTTCTTACTCCCTCTTCCTCCCTCCTGTCTCCTGACTCCTGTCTCCTGTCTCCTAAAAAAACTCCTGTCTCCTGACTCCTGTCTCCTGACTCCTAAAAAAACTCCTGTCTCCTGTCTCCTGTCTCCTTCTTAAAATATTATGGTTAGTTATAAATTAAGTGGTGGGGGTTTATCCGCTAATGACCCTACTTATGTAATGAGAAAACAAGATGCAGAATTATATGAAAAACTGCAAAGTGGAGAATATTGTTATGTGTTTAATGCTCGTCAAATGGGTAAATCTAGTTTGCGGGTAAAAGTGATGAAAAAATTACGGTCTCAAGGTTGTAAATGTGCGGCAATAGATATGAGTAGATTAGGTGATTTTTCTATTCAAAAACAATCTTGGTATGACGGTTTTTTAGAAGAACTATTTCGGGGATTTGGTTTGGCTTATAGTATTGATTATCAAAGCTGGATTGAAAGTTATCAAAGTTTTACAAATATCCAGCGTTTGGCTAGGTTTATTGAAGAAATTTTATTTGTGAATTTTTCCACTGAAAAAATCTATATTTTTCTGGATGAAATTGATTTACTGGTAAATTTACCCTTTAAAAATGAATTTTTAGCTTTTATTCGCTCTTGTTATAATCGCAGAGCTGAGGATGGAAATTCTGATTATCATCGGCTGATTTTTTGTTTTTTTGGAGTAGCAACTCCAGAGGATTTAATTAGAGATGGGAGACATACTCCTTTTAATATTGGTCATCCCATTGAATTAACAGCATTAAATTTTCAAGAAGGAAAAAATTTAACTCAGGGATTAATAGGAATAGTAGAAGAGCCGGAAATTGTTTTACGGCGAGTTTTTGATTGGACTGGAGGTCAACCATTTTTAACTCAGAAACTTTGTCAAATTATTGTCGATCATACAGATAGCACTGAGCCGGATATTGATAAGTTAGTAGAAGAACATATTTTGACATATTGGCAGGAAAAGGATTATCCTACTCATTTAACATATATTCGGCATCATTTACTTAGTCAAAATCAACTCACGCCTGAATTACTGAAACTATATAGAAAAATTCTGCTGCGGGGAGGAATTAAAACTGATGAAAGTCGAATACAAATGGTACTACGTTTGTCAGGAATAGTCATAAAAAAACAAGATAAATTAGTTGTTTTTAACAAAATTTATCGGACAATTTTTAATCTAAATTGGATTGAGGAACAGTTGGCAATTTTAGCAAAAGATCGGGATAAACAGACTCCTAAAAAAATGTGGATGCGTTTTGTTTATCCTAGTTTAATTTGGGGAGGAGTTATTAGTTTACTTGCTTTGGGATGGCGGCAACAAAAACTTGAATTACATGATTCCGATCGCTTGATGCAGAGTCAAATTCCCCTCACCGATCGCAAACCACCACCACCTAGGTTTGATGAACGAGGCGGTCGCAAACCACCACCACCCAGATTTGATGAACGAGGCGATCGGCGACCACCACCACCCAGGTTTGATGAACGAGGCGATCGACGACCATCACCCAGATTTGATCAACGAGGCGATCGACGACACCCGCCACATCATAAACCTGATGATGCTCTGAGCTTATTGCCACTGTCACAACCTGACAAACAACCTCCGCCACCCAGGTTTCGTAGACGAGGCGATCGCCGACGCTCATCACATCATAGATTTGCCGAGGGGAAAAATCTCAAAAAATTGGCACAATTCTACTCTCAAGAAGAGTACAAAGATGCAGAACCACTATTGCATAGTGCTTTAGCTATCAATGAGAAAGCTCTGGGTACAGACCATCCCGACATCGAAGATAGTCTCAACAACTTGGCAGCACTCTACTATTCCCAAGGAAAATATACAAAAGCGGAACCTATTTTGCAGCGTGTTTTAACTATCAATGAGAAAGCTTTGGGTACAGACCACCCTCATATTGTACACAGTCTGTACAATTTGGCACAAATCTACTCTGAGCAAGGAAGGTACGCAGAAGCAGAATTATTGTTGGAACGTGCTTTGACTATCAATGAAAAAACCTTTGGTGTAAAGCATCGTAATGTTGCACACAGTCTGAAGAATTTAGCAGATCTCTATTATGAGCAAGGAAAGTATAAAGAAGCTGAACTTTTTCAACAACGTGCTTTGGATATTAGGGAGCATTGACTTACAGCAGTTTTCTAGTGGATGAGGTACATCTTGGTAGTAGGGAGTAGGAAGTAAGGAGTAGGGGGAAATTTGATAGATTCTCAAGATAATTTATGAAGATCATTAATATTTACGTCTAATTAATGAAACCTGATATAAAAGTGAATAACGCAATGTGCGCCATTTGATATCAAATCTGTTTAATTAGGTATCAGGACTTACGCAAATTAACCTTTAAAACGCCATATATAGGGAGGGGCAAATGGCATTTGCGCTCCGCAAAGCTCCGAATGGCGCCATCACTCGATTTATAGCGTTGTGCGCAGGCAACAGGCAACAGGCAACAGGCAACAGGGGGAATAAAAAACCGATAATATCAGGCTTTTAGCTATTGGACAGTTACTGTAATTTGTAAATATGCCAGCGCACATTGCTATAGTGTCCGTGCGTAAGTCCTGGGTAAAAAAAAATGTTCCATCTGAGCGCCATTGGCAAATCTGTCTTTATCTTCCCATCTCCTCATATCAAATTTGGTTAAACAGTTATAGATTTGTTAACTCAGAAGGAGTCATACCATGTCCGGATAATTATAGTCATTCTGAATAAGACTGGAACACTTTTTTAGCTGAAACTCTTTCAAGGTAAGAAACCCTGGTCTCAATCTTAACTGGAATGACTATAGTGATGAAAACACTTTTTTCCCTATCTCCTGTATCCTATCTCCTATCTCCTTTATCCTATCTCTTGCCTAATTATTTAACTATTCAACCGGACATGATATCAGTCCTCAGTCCTCAGGAGGAAAAAGAATCACAAAGGTTTAGTAGTTATGAGGATTGGAGAATTTTTTTATGTCCAATTCCCTCGGATTTGATATCATCTCCCCATCTCCCCATCTCCCCACACTCCCTACACCTGCCACACTGCACA
>NZ_JAAHGK010000915.1:0-3169 GCF_010672505.1 Okeania sp. SIO2B9
CCCCATCCATCCCTCGACCGCTTTTTTCCCCTTAAAAGGGGAGGCTTTAAACTAGAATTATTGAATTATTAATTATTAATTATTAATTATTAATTATTCGGTAAACCTTTTCTTTTTCGAGAGCTTCGGTTTTGCGGTGACATGGGGACGCGGAGATTAGATAATTGAGTAATTAATTCAATCTACTCGCTCTATTCATTAGAGAGAACTCCCGCGTCCATCTATCTGCGCGTCTCCCCACACTCCCCTACTCCCCTACTCCCTCACTCCCCCACTCCCCTACTCCCCTACTCCCTCACTCTCCCACTCTCACCTCTCCTTCTCCACGAGGATCTGCTGCTGCTTCCAACATCCCACTCTCATCCTGCACAACTACATTTGCATTTCCCCAACCATCACGCATTACAATATTATGTCCTCGCTGTTTCAATTCATTCACAGTTGCTTCACTAAACCCTCCCGTTTCCAAAAGTAATCTATCTGGCAACCATTGATGATGAAAACGAGGTGCAGATACTGCTTCGGCAGCATTCATTTGATATTCCAGCACATTTAAAACTACCTGCAAGACTGTAGTAATAATTGTACTTCCTCCTGGAGAGCCAGTTGCCATAATTAACCGACCATCCTGTGTCACAATAGTAGGAGTCATACTTGACAAAGGGGTTTTTCCTGGAGCGATCGCATTTGCCTCACCTCCCACTAGACCATATAAGTTTGGCACTCCTGGAGCAGCAGCAAAGTCATCCATCTCATTATTTAATAATATTCCTGTACCAGTCGCTACTACTCCAGCACCAAAACTACCATTTATTGTATATGTCAGACTAACAACTTTGCGCTCTCGATCTACTACGGTCAGATGAGTAGTATCTGGAGACTCCGAAGTATGACGCTCTAGAGTTTCGGGTGATGTGGGTTGTACTTCACTGGAGGGTCTGACTTGTTTGGGATTAATATTTTGACGTTGCTGTTGAGCATAACTACGACTGGTTAATTCTTTGACAGGTACTTGTACAAAATCTGGATCTCCTAAATATTTGGAGCGATCGGCATAAGCAACTCGCATTGCTTCAGTCAGTAAATGGATAGTGTCAGGATTTTTATTGCCCCACTCTTGCAAGTTAGTTTCGCCGACAATATTCAATATTTGTAGTAGATGAACTCCCCCAGATGATGGTGGTGACATGGCACAAATTTCCGCTTGTCGAAAGTTACCACAGATAGGTTGACGCCAAATTGGTGTATAATTTTTTAAGTCTTCTAATGTGATTAAACCTCCATTGGCAGCCATATCATTAGCGACCGCTTGAGCAATTTTGCCTGTATAAAAGCTTTGTGGGTTTTTGGCAATGGTTTCTAGGGTCTGAGCTTTATCGTTTTGAATTAGTAAGTCTCCTGACTGATATGCTTCTCCATCTTTTGTAAATATTTCTCTTGCTGCGACGTTTTTGTTGATTACTTCTAAACGTCTTTCTAATCTATTCACGAAGCGATCGCTTACTTCAAAGCCATTCTGAGCATAACTAATAGCTGGTTGTAATAATTCTGACCAAGGTAATTTCCCATAGTTTTTATGAACAGTGTATAACCCCGCAACAGTTCCAGGTACTCCTACTGCTAAATGTCCATCTAAGCTTGCTCTTTTTTCTATTTCTCCTTGTGAGTTCAGGTACATATTTTGGGTTGCTGCTTTGGGCGCTCTTTCCCGAAAATCTAATGCTTGAATTTTATACTGTTTCTGAGTTTCAGGATTTTCTGGGGGAATTCCTAATAGCAAGAAACCACCCCCACCAATACCTGCGGAAAATGGCTCTACTACTGAAATAGCGAAGGCAGTAGCAATGGCTGCATCTACTGCATTTCCGCCTTTTTGCAGAATTAATTTTCCTGCTTCACTGGCTAAGGGATGAGCTGATACTACTATACTTTGTTTACTGCGTTTTAATTCTGCTATAGGTGTTACAGATTTTGGAGAGTTTTGAGTACATCCAAATAGTGAAATTGAAATAGTGAGACAAGTGAATAAGAGTATTTGGCTTTTCGTTTTAAGTAATGAAATCTGAAGCATTTAGCAATTATATAAAATTTATTCTAATTTATAGCAGAAGGAAGAAGGAAGAAGTAAGAAAGAAGAAGTAAGAAAGAAGAAGGAAGAAGACCTTTAGTTATTTAGGCAATTAGACATCTGGTAAAAATCAAAAATAAAATCAATTATTGTACAGAAATTCTCAGTTATTTCCACCTCCATACCTATTCCCTATTCCCTATTCCCTCTTTTCTGGAGATGTTTATTGGTTATCTACCAGAGAAGAAAAAGACTTGGGTCGTCTGAGTTTTGAGTTTTTGAGCTTTTGATATGTCTTAACCTTTCCTTCCACTGCTATATTCAATTTTTGACCTCTTCTCAATACCAAGACTATCCTTTGGCATGAGATGTGCGACTCGTTGGCCTAAAAGTTAGCTAAAATGTTTAGTATAATAGGCCATCTGATAGAAATCCAGCAGAGCTGTTACGCTTTCAAACAGGATTCAGTATTATTCCATAATTCTGTTCCTGATTCAACAATTAATAATTAATAATTACTTTTCTTAAAAATGACCGTTTTTATCTCAATAATAATTAGGATGCTTCACTATCTTCATCAAACAATTCTTTCAATTCTGTATCGAAAGTTTGCAGGACATCATTCAATTCAGCCTCTGGACAAGATGTAATTAATACATCAAAAACATCTAGCAACTTTGCGGCAGTCTCTCCTAAAGTGGGACTCATTCCCCAAACATCTTGCACCCAATCTTTAGGACGTTCCTTGTCAAAAATTAATCGTTCTAATAATTGCTTTGCTTCTTCTTTTGATACAGACATAATTATAATTTGAATCAGTGAAATTAATCTCAATAATTGTATAACAGAAGGAAGAATAAAGGGAGATGGGGGTATGGGGAGATGGGGAGATGGGGAGTGTGGGAAGAAATATATATCTTCAAATAACTATTCCCTATTCCCTTTTTCATCTAAATATTAGGTGGTAGATAACTTTTTTTGAGCTACAACCTAACTTAATAATTTTAAATAAATAAAACTTTTTGGCGTTGGTTATTTGAGGTATGATATCTTGTCCGCATAAGAGCGCTAACAAAAACTTTCTCTTCTACTACTCTTTCA
>NZ_JAAHGK010000916.1:0-3169 GCF_010672505.1 Okeania sp. SIO2B9
TGTCTCCACATCCCAGATAAACACACCATATCCACCTAATATCAAATCCGGTTGAATACTTATTATAAATCTCCAGAAAAGAGGTAGTAGGGATTAGAGAGTAGGGAGTAGGGAGTAGAGAATAGGGGGAAATAATTAATAAATAAGAGTGCAATAATTGATTTTATTGTTTATTATGGGAGATGTCTATTAGAGTTGTTGGGAGATCTGGGGATATGAGGAGATAGTCCGATTTAATATTAAGGTGTGGATAGAATTATAAACATATACTGTATAGGCGGATTCTATATAACTTATATAAAAAAAATTACAACTAAATTGAAGGCAAATTTGGAATTTTAAAAAGAAGATTTAGCCTCGATAGAATTATGATTAATACCAGTTTGAGATGAGGTTGCATAGAATTATCAAATTCATTAAATCGCTCTATCTTTATCTACAATTATTTGCGGTCAATTATACTTTAAATATTATTCAATGCAGCTTCATTTTAACTTGGTATAAACTTAATAATACTTCATAAATTGTGATGGAAATTACTTTTTTGGTAATAAACCTGTCCAACCTTTTAAAAGAGGCTTTTTCTCTATTATATATATCTTACTTTTTTACCCTTAAACCTTTTTCCTGTTTTTCCCGTTGTTTTTAATCAGTAAAATTTATACTTGAGTCACTAACGAGCGTCAAAAAATCATCAAAATAATTGGCTCGCGCAACTCCGCCTTGTTAAGGCGAAACATTTTTGGAGCTTTGCTCAAATCCCCGTTACAAAAATAACTTCTGACTTCCTTAACATCCGCTTTGCTTAAATAATTCTGCAACACTATTCCAGTCTTTAAGCAAACCCCAATTATTCCGGAGACATCTAATTTTTTTTCGCAACTTATATTAAGACATAGGATTTGTCAACCCCTAGACATCTGCTAACTTTCCAGTAAAATCAGAAGCAAAAATTAAAATTAATAAATTAGGTAATTGAAGGAGGAGAGAGCCATCAATCAACTATCAAACTCAAAAGAGAACCCAAAATCATCCCCGATCAACCAATCAATACTGAAAATTTGTGGTCCATCTCATCTTAAAGGAAACATAAATATCAGTGGTGCCAAAAATTCTGCTTTAGCTGCCATGGCAGGAACATTGCTTTGTTCAGGCACTTGTCGGTTACAACAAGTTCCTTCTCTGGTAGACATTAATAGAATGGGACAGGTTTTATCTGCATTCGGAGCAAAGTTAGAACAGAATGGTAATACTTTAGATGTTGATGCGAGTAAATTAGATACTCCCGAAGCTCCTTATGAATTAGTTAGACAGTTACGTGCTAGCTTTTTTGTTATAGGCCCTATTATGGCCAGACTTGGAGTAGCTCGCGTACCACTACCAGGTGGATGCGCTATTGGTGCTAGACCTGTGGATCTTCATGTTCGAGGTTTACAAGCTTTAGGAGCAGAAGTTCATATTGAGCATGGTGTAGTGAATGCCTATATTACTGGTAGTAAAAAAAAGTTACAAGGGGCAAAAATATATCTTGACTACCCTAGTGTTGGAGCTACTGAAACATTAATGATGGCAGCAACCTTGGCTGAGGGAGAAACCATCATTGAAAATGCAGCTCAAGAACCAGAAGTAGTAGACCTAGCTAATTTATGTATAGCTATGGGAGCTAATATTATTGGTGCTGGCACAAAGAGCATAGTTATATCTGGAGTCCCCAAGCTACATTCTGTAGATTACACTATTATACCTGACAGAATAGAAGCTGGGACATTTTTAATCGCTGGTGCAATTACTAATTCAGACATAACTATTTCACCAGTTGTTCCTCAACATTTGAGTGCAGTTATTTCTAAACTCCAGTCAGTAGGAGTAAAAATCATACAAGAAGTACCTGGTAGTTTACACATTCTACCTAGTAAAAACCTGATTGCTACTGATATTGACACTCAGCCATATCCTGGTTTTCCCACAGATATGCAAGCTCCTTTTATGGCCTTGCTCAGTGTGTGTTCTGGTAGTAGTTCTGTTACAGAGACAGTATTTGAGAATCGTATGCGTCATGTTTCAGAGCTAAATAGGATGGGTGCTAATATTAGGGTGAAAGGAAATCATGCCATTGTAGAAGGTGTGTCCAAACTTTCAGCAGCTCCAGTAATTGGTACAGATCTTAGAGCTTCTGCTGCTTTGATATTAGCAGCATTGGCCGCAGAAGGAGAAACGACTTTTCAAGGTCTACAACACTTAGACCGAGGTTACGAAAAACTAGAAGTTAAACTTCAAAAGTTAGGAGCACAGTTGCAAAGAATAGATATACCTACAGAACATGAAATATTGCAGACTTCTGTCTAAGTTGATTTAATTTTTCATAATAAGGAATAGCTTGAAACTAATGGTCTATTTAATTAATTTTGATGGGTTAAGTACATGATCAAATTATGAAAAATAAGTGATTGTGACAATTTAGAATCTTATTGAAACTAACAAAATGGACTATTAGGTAGTTTATTTCTTTTGGTCGTCCTCAAAAAATAAGGGTGTGTTGTAGTTGTCAATGCATTACTAGATAGCTCTAATGTTATTCTCCAATTTTTTAGAGTATAGTCGATTATTTTTCACATATCAATATATTTTTGTATCAAGGTACATATAATAAATAGCTTTATTAAGTCTGGGTCTAACTGCGCGAGATGAAATGCAGTATCATTGCTTCAATAAATAACCAATTTCAACTACTTTATACCAAATTTAAATGAAGCTGCATAGAATAATATTTCAAGCAGAATTGACCGCAGGTAAGCCTAGATAAAGATAGATATATTTAATGAATTTCATCATTCTATGCAACCTCATATAAAACTGGTATTAGGAATACCAATTTTTGTTATAAATGTAGAAATCTGTAGAATTTTTTCAATAGTTACCTAGTGCTGGCAAACTTCAGCACTCAATATCAATACTTCACTTCTGATAACTTAACTTATCTTAGATAGAATGATCTGCTCGAATTTATCTTTTGATAAAGTACATTATAATTACTTTTTTAATAGACATCTCCAATCATAAAAAATAAAATTAATTATCGCACTAGATATATCAATTATCATTTTCTTTGTGGGTTTAATACCCCACCGTCTACACGGTGTTCAAAATTACTTGGGGTGAGAATCCCCAT
>NZ_JAAHGK010000917.1:0-3168 GCF_010672505.1 Okeania sp. SIO2B9
TTAAAATTACTATCAAAAGAAAATATTCTTGATGTGAAATTAGGGGATCGTGTGAGTAAGGAAATGGCAATTTTATTTTCTGATATTCGCTCTTTCACTACTATATCTGAAAACATGACACCTCAAGAAACTTTTGCTTTTGTCAATGGTTATTTACAAGAAGTTTCCCCAGAAATTCGCGACCGGAATGGTTTAATTATTAAGTTTATGGGAGATGGCATTATGGCAGTATTTCCTGATGGCACTGATGATGCTGTGCAAGCTGCTATTGGTAAACTTCGGAAATTACAAGAATATAATCAGATTCAACAAGCAGAAGGTTTACCCCCAATTCAGGTAGGAATTGGCATCCATGTAGGTTTTATCATGGTTGGTATTGTGGGAGAGCCAAATCGAATGTCAGGAGATGCACTTTCCGATCATGTGAATTTGACAGCTCGTTTGGAAAGTTTAACTAAATATTACGGAGTTTCTTTATTAATTTCTGAATCAGCTTTTCAGGGTTTGAAAGATACAGAAAAATATCAAATTAGATTTTTAGACCGTGCATCTGTAAAAGGTAGACATAAAGCTATTAATGTTTATGAAGTTCTAGATGGAGAAATTGATTATGTACGAGAATTAAAATTAAAAACTCAAGCAGATTTTGCATTGGGTATAGAGTTTTATCGTTTAGGAGATTTTGTTACTGCCAAATATTATTTTGAGAAAGTATTAGCCGTTAATTATTCAGATAAAACAGCTCAACTTTATCTAGAAAGAATTGATAAATTAACTGTAACTGGTGTGCCCAAAAACTGGGATGGGGTTTGGGCATTTACTCAGAAGTAAAGGGAGTAGGGAGTAGGGAGTAGGGAGTAGGGGGAGCGGGGGAGTAGGGAAATAATTTTTGGGCTACCCTCCTGCCCAAAATGCGCACCTTTTTGAGCATAAAGAGTTGAAAGCTAGGTATTTTTTCCAGATATAAAAAGGCTAAAACTTTTATCTATAAATGCTTTGAGATTTAATCAGCAAGCCCTAATTAGGGTTTGCGTATGGAAAGTCTTTTAGTAGGGGTAGGAGACAGGATACAGGAAACAGAAGACAGGAGTTAGGGGAATGCGAGGAGGTAGGAGCTAAGTTTTGTCAGAATGATTTTTCTGCCCAAATCTTGACCAAAATCCGCTCATTTTTGAACCATTATATAATGTTCGGTTGAATACTTACACTTTGGAGGAAGGAAGGCAGAAGGCAGAAGGCAGAAGGGAAGAAAAGGTTGAAAGGGATAAATTTTTTTTATAACTGATTATCCGTTAGCGCAGCTCCCCTGCAAGGGGAACATGATATTACCACTTAAAACCTCGCATTTTTTGATACTTAAAAAAGCTAAAACCTTTATCTATAAATGCTTTGAATTTTAATCAGTAAGCCCTAATAATTAATAATTAATTATTAATTATTAATTGTTCCCTATAATTTGTAACATTCTTTTTTTTAAATTAGCAACCAAATTCAAGTTCAGAGATATATTAGAAATAAACCTAAAGCTTTTATGTTATTTAGACCTCTATCTCTCACACTAGGCAAAATGTTTAGTCGATTTCCTCTAAAAACTGTCCTCATTGTCCCTTTTATTCTACAAATTGTTACTGCTGTGGGATTAGTGGGATATTTTTCTTTTACTAATGAACGACAATCTGTTGAGACTTTGGCGAGTAAGTTAACTTTGGAAATTAGCACTCGTATTCAGCAGCACGTTCTAGATTATCTAGACAAATCCCATCAAGTTCTAAGAATAACCAATGATGCTATTACCAGTGGCAACTTTGATCTCTACGACTTTGGTGCAATACGGCTCTACTTTTGGCAAATTGTCAAAGATCAGGAGTGGGAAACCGACCTTTTTTTTAGTAACGAAGAGGGAGAGTTTATCAACGTTGACATTAATCCTGAAAGTGGAGATATTGTCTTGAGAATTCTGACTACAGCTACTCAACCATTACGAGAAACTTATCTGTTAGATGAGCGTGCTAATATCAGCAAATTATTGAAAATTAGAAAGTATGATCCTCACATTCGCCCCTGGTATCGGGCAGCAGAAAAAATAGGTGAACCTACATGGAGTTCTATTTATCCTAGCTTTTCTGACAAAAACACATCTTTAGATATAGCTGCGGTTAAACCTATTTTTGATTCTGACGATAATTTAATTGGAGTTTTGGGTAATGAAACTCGCTTAACGGAGATGACTCAATTTCTCAACAACTTAAAGATTAGTCCTAATGGCAAAAGCTTTATCATGGAGCACTCTGGAAATCTAATTGCTAGTTCCGAAGATATTGAACCTTTTGTAATTACTAAAATTAATGGGGAACGAAACATAGAACGCTTGCACGCTTTTGACAGCAATAATGTTGTAGTCAGTGCTACGGCAACTCACCTAGAAAAAATGTTTGGTAGTTTAGAAAAAGTTAATCGCAGCAAACAATTTAGTTTTCTTATTAATAAAAAGTGGTACTATGCTAGCGTTATCCCAGTTAAAGACGGACGGGGTATTGATTGGTTAGTGGTGGTTGTGGTTCCCGAAAGTGACTTTATGGAAAAAATAGATGCCAATACCAGAACTACTATTTTATTGAGTATTACGGCTCTAATTATCGCTATCTTAGTTGGGATATTTACTGCATACTGGATTACTAGACCAATATTACAAGTTAATTCTGCTGCGAAAAAAATTGCGGAAGGCAAATGGGAAAATCAACTGGATATTGATCGTGGGGATGAAGTAGGAGAACTTGCTCAGTCATTTAACCGGATGGCAACACAACTCAAAAACTCCTTTGAAACCCTAGAAGCAAAAAACCAAGAACTGAAAAAATTAGACCGCATCAAAGACGAATTTTTAGCCAACACTTCCCATGAACTCCGCACCCCACTGAATGGCATTATTGGTATTGGTGAATTTCTTCTAGGAGAACCAACCCAAAATATTAATACAACCATCACTTCCAACTTAACTATGATTGTATCTAGCGCTCGTCGTCTTTCTACTCTAGTTAATGACATTCTTGACTTTTCCCAAATTAGATACAATAGACTAGAATTACAGATTAAAGCAGTTGATGTTTTTGTGGTTGTAGAAACAGTAGTCACCTTAAATCTATTGATCAGCAAAAATAAAAATCTACA
>NZ_JAAHGK010000918.1:0-3168 GCF_010672505.1 Okeania sp. SIO2B9
ACCTAATAAAGAGTACTATCATACAATAAGTTATTTTTAATTTCCTTATGGGTCAGCAAACACTAGAAAAGATAAAAGCGTTAGAAGAAGAATTACAGGAAATCAATCTCAGATTGAATCAAGATATCGATACAGCATCAACCAAAGATATTATTGAATCGGCTCAAAATCAGGTAACTGACAGAGAAGCTAAGAAATTTTTAGAAAACGCGATCGCGGTACTTAAGGAAAAAGCCGAAAAAGAAAGGGTAGAACAAAACCTCAAAAATCATCAAAAAACAAAAAATAATCTTCATGAAGATTTAACAAATCTTATAAATGAATACAACGAAGCGAAAGAAATATTAGAGTCAAAATATAAACAGCTAAAAAAAGCGGGTTTAAGTCTAAATGAGTTTGAAAAGAGACTCGCTTTTGACGATCGCCTGCCAATAGATTATCGATTGCCCTACGCTGAAAGGATTGGAGAAGATACTGTTATACTTCATGTAGAACCAGTAAACTTTAATAGAGAATAGCAATGATAGACAAGTCTTTAGAAAGTCATTTTATTAAAACCCCTGAAGGTCATCCTGCAGGAGGGAAAACCACGGGGATAGGAGTCAATATATCCTGGCAAAACGGCAATATCACAAAAAACGAAGATGGCGAACCTGTTTTAAATGGCGCAACTGTTGAAACGGTAATTCAATGTGCGATTACAAGACTAGATTTCTTTCAAGATTCTAATTTTGCCAACGAATATAACGCTCGCACCATTACATCCTTACAAGATGCGATCGCCCATCTTGAAGCGAGGACGGCGGATCGCAAAACTAGAGGAGTAGAGGGAACTTACGAGCCTTGATAGCTATTAACTGTTTGATGATTCTTGTCGAACAAACATTTAAAGATGGATGGCTCTCTATTTACCCAGAAATAGAGAACTTATTTGACGATCTATATCTAGTCTTAAATATAGACCCTAGTAGTTTTCGTCCCATTTGGGGTGAAACTAGCGAAATCCTGCGTGGAACTGAGAAGAATGTAGTAAACCCTGGCAACCACGAACTAGAGGGCTTTATCGTCAATTTAGGGCAAAATTGTAATTGCGCGAGCGTTTACTATCTGTTGAGAGATTTAGAACGGCTATCAAAAGAGAATTGCGACTATAAAACCGTTCAAATAAGAGACTATATTAATCCTGACCTAACAGACATAAAGCTAGGTCAGGATTATACGACGAGAGACGTTGCTCTAGAGATAGAGTCAACGTCAGGATCGTTATGGAAAGGAGAAGCCAGAGCTTACCCTGGCTTAACAATGACTATTTCAATTCTTTGATGATTCGGTCTAACTCTTCTCTGACGAGTCCTTGAGAAGCTAATTGAGAAACCATCTCAGACTTTTTGCCCCAGATTTTAACGTTTAAATAGCTGGCTAGTGCTTTCAGTTGTTTGATGGTGTACTTGTCAAAGTCTTTTGGCTCTAAGAAATCAGGGCTATCAGCTTGAATATCAAGCTGTACGACCTCTTGCTGTTCTTCTGTTACGGGTACTTCTGCTTGCTCTTCACCTTCTAAAGCTTCTTCTACCACTTCTACGGTTAAGGCTACGCCAGGGTTTTTATCTTCCTTGACAGTAACGGTTTTTTCATCCTCTACAATTTCTTCTACTTTCTCGGGAGCGATCGCGAGTTCTTCATTACCAGCAAACAATTCATCTATAGATTGTTTGAAGACTCCTACTTGATCGGGAGCAATGGCGCGAACCATCATCAAAGCAGTCTTAACTTGTTCTAATGCAGATTCGGCTGCATTCTCAGCAGAACCGAGTTGCTGTGCGTGGTTTTCAAGTTGTTTCTTTTGCTCTCTAAGAGTCTCTAATTTAAACTGTAGCTCTTCAATTTCTTGATTGTAGCTCTGTAAGTTGGATTGAATTTGTTCTAGTGCTGAAGTGAATAACATAATTAAGTTCCTGTGTTGCGTTTAGGTTGTTTGTGTCGATGTATCTATCTTAAGAGAAGGGTATGATATTTGTCAACCCCTTTTTTGAAATTAAATTTCGTACCCTAGTTCCGCGATCGCTTTTTCTATCTCGGAGCATTCCGCCATAAACTTTTTAGTGTTAGAGATGTCTGTTTGAGCAACGATAGCTGATAACATATCAATTTCAAGACCGTTCCAGATGTCATCTTGTTTTTGAAATTCTTGGGGGTAATCTAACTTAGAAATGAGTTGAAGATATAAATCGTACATGAGTTTTTTGTGTGGCGACAGTCTCATTGTAACTCTGTGGGTATGATATTTGTCAACCCCCATTTGAAAATTATTTTTCGGCGATCGCGAAGTGGCGTGGATACGCGATCGCCTCAACGGGACTGTACTGAAACATTGGAGTCTGCAAACTTCTTGAAAGCTCTATCTCTAATCTTTGCTGCTGTAGTCCGACTAAAGCCCATCATCGCACCTATATCGTCTAAAGCGAGTACCTTAGAACCACCATAACCAAAAAAGTATTTTAAGACAGTAGCTTCTTTTATATCTAGTTGCGAAAAATCAGGATCGGGGTAAGTCTGAAGAAACCAAGCTTGACGAGTAGTAATAGTATAGGGTGTATTCGTTTTTCTTTTGTAAGCCTTTCTTTTGGCATATTTATTGTGGCGTTTATGCTTTTCTTTGTCTTTGTATGGCATTATCTTCTGCTGTCGGCACTGAGATTGTATTGAGTTTTCTTAACTGCCTTTCCATTGGCAAAGGTAATTATCATTTTACCTGAAGTTTTGCCATTATTATTCTCGTTCCAAGACCAAACTAAGAAGCCACCTGATTCGGAAATGGCGTTTCCATAGTTACCTATCACTTCTACAACGTCGTTGTAAGTCATCCCGAGGATTATACACTCGTTGTAGGTGTCTAAAGTTAGTCTTTGATATTCAGGATAACAATAACCAGTCTTATCTGTTACTAAAACATTTTTACTCGGTAATACCGCTTGTGAAGAAGGTATTTTTTTTTCGGCACTGTTCAAGCCAGAACGTATTGCAGGGACACAAATGAGAAAAAACAAAATTATATATGCGATCGCCTTACTTGATAAACCCCCAAAACCCCCAAAGCTGTTGCTATTGTTAAACATGGTCATAATTAAAATGAAATAATTTGCTGATAGACCAAATCTAATCGATCTT
>NZ_JAAHGK010000919.1:0-3159 GCF_010672505.1 Okeania sp. SIO2B9
TGTTTGTTTGCAGGAGAAGTAAAAACAATTGATATTCGTCTGCAACGAGAGTCCATGCACTTTGACCGTAAATTTTGTTGAGGAATACGTTTTTGTAAAATACTGGTTGTTCTTGGTAACTGCACTTTAAATATGTCTAATTCTGGGTCAAGACGACCAGGCCAAATTTCTCCTCTTTCACATTTACTCATTGCTATAGCTAGACGTAAATCTTGGGAGCGGTCGCGCTCATCAATTAAATTAATAAATTTCTCCATCACATTACTATAAAATATGTCGCTTCCTGGCTCCCATTTATGGAGTAAAATTAGACAACCGACATTATCTTTGATTAGACATTCATCGAGAAATTCTTGATGTAAAGGATTAAAAATACCTGTTTGTAATTCATTAAAAATTTCTCCTGGATAATCTCGTACTACTAGATTAATTTCTTCTGGTTTTTGTTGCCACCAACGCTTGATTTCTATGTGAAAAGAATACAAAGGTAAATCATAGAAACTTTTGATTTTTATTCCATCAATAATAGTGGGTTCTAAAGAAGCACCATTGAGAATAATTGTTTCAGCTTTATTAGCTAAATTTTGAGCATCATTAGTAATGGCTGTAATTTGAAAATTTGGGTGAGTTTTTTCCGGCCAATAAGCTAATCCTGCTAGATAAGTAGTCTTTCCCGCACCCGTAGGTCCAATAATACAAATATTCCCCATTTTTTTGATTAAATCTGTGTTTACTATGTAAGCATTTCCTGCGGAATGCTGCGCAAACAGCTCTCAGTAGTCAGCACTTCCCTACGGGATGCTACGCAAACAGCAAATAATGAATAATTCCTTCTAAGGTTGAAGGAGCGTACCTTGGCAGTAATATCAAGTCTCATTAATTAGCCATAATAAATTAGCTATCTTTAGTCATCTTTAGATGACTTCTGCTTTGATCCTAGAAATTTATTTCTTGGCGGATAACATGGCTCGCTAACCTCGCCAAGGATTTCAATCCTTGGCTAATAGTTTAAGTCATCTTAAGATGACTCTTGAGGAGTATGCCATCTTTTTATATTGTGGTTAATCAGTGCAACTTGATATAACTTTTAATTCTCTCTCAATTTTTCAATTGCTTTTACCGATAAATTGTGGTCTAAAGCCTCTCCTTTAAAGGAGAAACAAGAAAAATTTTTCATGATTAGTCAATCCTCTTCTTTTCAAAGAGAGGTAATTGTTAATTATTAATTATTAGACTTGTCGCTTTATAACTTAAAAAAAACCAAAAACCTTGTTCTGTAAGAATTGTAGCTATTGAAAGGCAAAAATGCTTAGAATTATTGCTCTGTCTAGGTTAGAGTGATTTTTTCCCTTTATTTAGCGACAACTCTATTAATTATTAATTGTTGAATTCCTCCTCTCATCAATAGCTAATAGCTGATGGCTGTTTGCGCAGCATTCCGCAGGAAATACTTACTTTACTATTGATTAATTTAACTTGCTTGTTTGACAAAAGGAAATATCTAACTCAATGACAAAACTTTCACTCTTACCTTCTTGCTTTTTCCTTCTTCCTTATTTTTAGAACGGGAGTAAGATGCTCCCACTAGCTATACCATTATAATTCACAACTACCCTTGTTGCCTTCTTCCCTCTTCCCTCTTCCTTATTGCTTCTTTTAAACTAAATAACTAGCTAAATAAATCCAAGGTAATTCTAATAAACTACGGTGATAAATACTGGTAATAAAACACCGAACAGATAAACCATAACGACTGCTATTTATTTGTTCTAACTGTTGTTTTAGTGGTAAAAAATAACTATTAACTACATAATTATGCCGTTGCAGCCAATTCATAGTATAACCATGAGGTAAATAAGCCAATTTAGAAATTTCTTGCTCAAGATTACAATCAATTAAATCAGCTTTATTCATGCATATTACAATACGTCGAGCTTGAGGACAATCATAAATAAAAAAGTCTGTCCAACGATTAAATCTATTACACCATTGTTGCTGAGTAATATAATTTTCCTGGTTAATATGAGGCTGTAAAATTTCTCTATAGGGAGGAACAATTAAAAAAATTCCTTCACTTTTACCCATTGTTTCTTTAAAATCTTGCCATTCATTAATATGCTCAGATTGCCATGACCTACGAAATAATTCCCCAGGAGAATCTATCCAATCTACAGAAATTTTGCTTATACCAGTAGAAAGTCTAACTTTCACATCCAAAGAACGCTTTTCAATACTTTGAGTAGGTTTAGAAGTGCCATCTAAATTAAGTAAATTTGCCTGGAGATTTTGATAATTTTGATTGACCAAAGAAACCTGGACATAATTTCCTTGGGGATTGGCCAATTCTAATGCTAAGTGAGTTTTCCCGACGGCGCGATCGCCTATATAAACTACTCCCATTTTAGAGTTAATACCAATTTGATAAATATTTGCTACAAATAACTAGGTTATTTCTTAGAAGTCAGGAGTCAGGGGTCAGAATGAATAGCTTTGATACTATTTGTTAGGTCATAATTTATCTTTTTAGTCTAAGGGACATTGCCTGTATATGTCTTTTAACTGCCCTGATTATTCAAACACATTCTTTTTCCAAAGGTGTTAATCTCTTCTGCTTACAAATAAAATATATTAGTAGCAAATATTTCCAACAATTTGGGATTAATTTATAAAGATTTAAGTTGCTATTCTGAAGCCGAAGAATATCTGATTAAATCCATAGCGATCGCTACCCCCATCTTACCGAAGACTTCCACAAACTCCGCGACTTGGGCGAACAAATAATCCACCTCGCCTTTTCCACCACTCAAATCCAAGATTTCACCACTTACCAACAACAATTAGCACAATTGCAAACCGAACATAACAAAAGGAGTCCTATTTGCTCAGGACGTAGCCGGACTTGACCTCTGGGCAAATGAAATTACTGTCCTGCTTCGTTGGCAAAGAGCGCAGTAATAATGTTTGTATCTAGAAGGTATTTACCACTCATTTTGTTCACAACCTTGTTTAATTGCTTCGTCCATAGTTTGAAGGTCTTCAGGAGAAATTGAGCCAGCAAAAGGTAATAATTGTGTTCCTGAAATACCTCTAACTTGAGTTTTTAGCAATTTCCGAGCCAATTCAAGTACTTAGTATTGCAAGTGCTTGAATTGGCTCGGA
>NZ_JAAHGK010000092.1:0-10333 GCF_010672505.1 Okeania sp. SIO2B9
GGCCCACGGCTGCGACTTCGAGACGGCCGCGCTCCGGGTCTTCAGCAACGCGGAGGTGATAAATTCAATATAATCCATAGGTATTTACTGCCTAATACAATTTTAAAGCTGCAAATATTGATTATTTCGTTGTTTAAAGCAGCGATCACCTCATATATCTCCAACCATAATGAACTAATTTTCCTCAGTTGTCCTAACCATGAATTGACTTATTAGCAATTACATAGTAAGGAGAAAATTAATTAACCTATAGAACCCCTGAGCGTATCTTGATAAATACCAAGTTTTTTTATCTAGGAGTCAGGAGACAGGAGACAGGAGACAACCCACCCCTAACCCCTCCCAGGAGGGAAGAGGGAAGAGGGAAGAGGGAAGATGTGGGCAGAGATAATACAAAAAATTCAACTCCTTGCTGATGATTTTTCCTCAAAATTGATGCGCGAAAAGACTTGACTACCATAATTATATAGATCTCAAATGGGTTCTATATAGCTATTGCAGGTAAAGTTCTATCGACCGCCAGTAGTAAATGTAATTGCATTTATAGCAGAAGAAAGAAGGAAGAAGGAAGAACCAAGAAGGGAAATTCTTGCTTTGTCTGAGTTTTAAGCTTTTGATCTGTCCGCGCCCTTTGCTTCGACTGCTATAATAGTTTGGTAATAGTAGTAAAAACTACTATCTCCATAATACCTGTCAATATTTATTTGATTGTAGTGGACTGTTTCAACTAAAATAATGCAATAGGAAATTGACGCTTAGATTGCTTTCCTATGGTCATGCTCCGCAAACATTTCGCGGAGCGTTAACGGAGTTATGCGCCAGCAAAACGCAATGACAATTCTAACGCACTACTTTAGATAAAACAGTCAACTACTCAATCTTTTTTATTTTGACTTTTGATTTTTGACTTCTAACTTTCCTGAGTACAAGCATCATAAATTCTTTGACTATTTTCACTTAGATCGCCCAACCATTTTTGTCTGACTCTTCGAGCTTTTTTATCATTAGCAAGAAAGTCATTAACATACCTCTTCCAACTAGAATTTTCTTCTCCTCCAGGAAGTATAAAGCCATAACCTGCACAAAAAGGACGGCCATTTTGCTGAGGAGTGAGTAAATTATAATCTTCCCCTAACTCAGAGTTCAGTATAAATAATGAACCTAACAAAAGAGTTCCATCGCTGGCAAATCCATTAATTTCACCATCCAATAAAGCTTTTACCCCTTGTTCTCTGCTTAAATATTTATTATCAATTCGTTCATCAGGATAACTTGTTTTAATATCATTTTCATTGGTTGTATTCCTAACTACACCAACTACCCCCTTACCATCCTTCAAATCTTGTTCTTGGGTTTCTTTTTTGACTAAGATTTGTGTTGCTGTAATAAAAAAAGGTGTAGAAAAACTAACGCCGTATTTTTCTTCACGTTCAGCACTAATAGTATTAGGACCACACTCCAAATCTACCTGACCACTTGTTACCATATCCCAACGACTTTGGGTAGTTGATGTAACTAATCTTACCCTAATTGGGTCTAGTTGGTTGGCACTCAGACGTTCAGCTAAAGCATAGGCAATATCTATACAATACCCTGTCCATTTTCCGTCATTTCTGTAGCCAAACCAAGGAGAATCTCCTCTAACTCCTACGAATATCAGCTCTCTTCTAATGATAGTTTCCTCTGTTTGTGTGTGACTGATTTTTGCTGGAAAAATAGTCCCTAGGAATGCCAACCATAAAAAAATCAGAATTTTTAGTTTTTTATTCATTTTTCCTCGTTTGAATAATTAGAATAATTAAACCGCTTCTACTTTGAAAACTATAGTTTTTCTGCCAATACTTCGAGATTGCTTCCTTACATCGCAATGACACATCGGAATAATTAGAAACTTCAGGTTTCAACATGGACGAGGTTTAGAATCTCCAAGTAGCTCGAGTAACAAATACTGAAATTGGGTCATTTCGATCGTCATGCTCTGGTTGTGTTTCGATAAAAAAACCGGATGTTACATCTATATTATTTGACATTCGATAATTGTAGAAAATTTGAAATTGTATAGAGGTATCTGGGTCATCTTCACCATTGTCAATATGTGTTACTTTTGGTTGTTGACCAACCGAAATACCTAAACTTCCATTTTCAAACACTAAGTCATCTATAGCTACTGTCACTGCCCAATTCCAAATATCTGCTTCATCCCCTTCGCGATCGCCTGCTTCTGCTTCAGCATTGCTATAACCAACCCAACCAGAAAAAGTAAATGGTGCCCAGCGATAGCTAGTTTGGAATCCAAAATGGTCTGCTGAAGTTGCCACTCTGCCAAAAGGTCGTTGAGCATTTCTGCTACCTGTAAAACCTGCTACATTAACTAAATCTGCTGTATAATATGCTCTTACATAAGCAAAAGAAAAATCAAAATCTACGGTTGGTGAAACTGTTAACTGAGCATAAGCGCTATTTGTACCGTTAAAAAGTCCACCACCTTCTCTTGGATCGTTAACTCTTCCTGTACCACCACCAGGACCACCTCCCAGATAAGCAACATCTAACCTAAAATTATCGTTAATTTGATAACTATAACCTAAACCAGCACCGCCTACTTGAATATAAATGACGGGGTTGTAAAAAGCGAACAAGGCTATACTTCCTGTATTACCACTGAGTAGTTTGGGATTAAGAGCAGGAGCCATCAAATCGAAGTCAAGTCCAGCAGCTCCTATATAAAGACTCATTTTCGTGTTGAGGGGAAAAATATAGTATACTTCTGTTAATCGCGCTATGTCATTAGGTGGAGAACCTGCGCCTATGAAAGTATGAGCTGTACCTGTATTTACTCCAGGTAAGTCTCCAACTCTTAGCCTAGTTCTCAGGAAGTCTAGACCTGTAAAACTGGTATCAAAGTTCAATGTTACGGCATGACCAAAGCCTAATTGACTATCATCGGCACTTACAGTAGCACCGTCTTTACCATCATTACCGAAAGCATCATAAAGGGCCATAGTTACTTGCCCTTTTAGTAATGTTGTGGTAGAAAACTGATTAGCTTCCAGGATATCTGTTCGTGTTTCTAGAGCATTCAGGCGGGATTTAGTATCGGCTATTTCGACGGCAAAATCTTCTTGTAATCGTTGGCTTTTTGCTAAGTCTTCTTGGGAAATATAACCTTCATTGAACTCTTCAATCAGGCTTTGAATAACTTGTAAACATTCGTTAAGATTTGCTGCAAATTCGTAACGACTGATGGCTCTATTGCCACCAAATGTAGCATTTGGGGAAGCCAATAGACAACCATAGCGTTCTGCTAATCCTTGTAAGGCACTATATGCCCAATCTGTGGGTAGAACATCACTAAGTTGATTGACAGAGTTAACTCGTTCTAGGGGCGGAGATATTTCGGGAGGCTGATCGAGTCGATTGTATTGTTCTATTTGTCCTAAGGTATCATCATTTTTCTCTGTAACAATATTTGTTTTTTTTTGGTCTAACTCTTCAAGTGATTTCGATGTCTGTGGAGGTTGCTTGAGTGGATTGTATTCCTCTATTGTTTCTAAAATCTGAGCAGTTTGGTCAAGACTTTCACTTGATTGTTGTTTCTTGGCTTCACTACTTGGAGTAATAGACAAGACAAATCCTATGCCTAAAATGAATGGGAATACTGCACCATAAAACTTACGTCCCATATTTTTAGTTTAATAATTTTACTGGAAGTACAAAAAACATTATTATGTTAATATGGTTTGTAACTTTGTTAAGTAAATATTTATATTAATTAGGCTGTAGGTGTTAGGTGGTACATCGTAGGTGTAAATTCAAGAGCTAATACTGGAAACAGATCATGAATTTGGGATATTTCTTCAATAACCCTTAAATATAAAATTTTGATTATGCTTAATTATCTTGACATGATATAAGTACTTTTTGGGCATTGCTGAGGGGGGGATGAATATAAATGGTAAGTGGGGGCAGGCATCCTGACTATCCCGAAAATATCAGGAACGGGAACGGGCAAGATGCCCATCCCACAAAACTATTAAAATCATCCCGTATTTATGCAACGCCACTTTTTGAGTTATTACCAACTGTCTTCTGCCTTTTTCCTTCTTCCCTCTTCCTTTTTTAATATGAATGACTCATCACAAAAATACTATATTATCAAGAAACTAGAGAAAACCTGTGAAATTTTGCCTAGTACACAAGTCGAACAAAAAAAAGACCCCGACGTTATAGAAACATGGGGTCCATTTAATACTGTTGAAGAAGCGATCGCCCGTCGTGTAGGATTGATTCGAGCAGGAAAATGTCAGCCAGAATAATTAATATAATTAATTTATCAATCTACTTTGTTGTTGACTGAGCTTTATTATTTTGGAGTTTTGCAATCTCTTGATTCAAAATTTCCAATGCTTTTGCATATTGAGGATCGTCAAGAGTACCTATTTTGTCGCGACTTTTCCGCAAAGCTTCTTTTTGTTCATCTGTCAGAGAGATTTCTACATCTGGTTTAATTCCCTCATGGTTAATATCGCGACCGCTCGGGGTGAAATATTTAGCGATCGTCACTGCTAACCCTGCACCTTTACCCACACCACGCACTGACTGCACCAACCCTTTACCAAATGTCTTAGTACCTACTAATGTCGCCCGTTGATTATCTTGTAGAGCACCAGAAAGAATCTCACTTGCACTTGCCGAACCTCCATCCACCATAATCACCAATGGTTTATCTGTCAAAGACCTATTAGTAGCCTTTTGGCGATCGGTAACACCACTACGGTTTACAGTAGAAACAATATCTCCGCGTTCGAGCCACATCCGAGCAATTTCTACGCTAGCATAAAGTAAGCCACCAGGATTAGAACGTAAATCTAAAATATAACCCGATACATTCTGAGTCTCTAACTCATCTATGGCCTCTCGCATTTCACCAGCAGCATTAGCACTAAACTGATTTAAGCGGATATAACCAACTTTACCCAGAGAACTGTCTTTCTGAGAATACTTTACGGGATGAATTTCAATTTTTGCTCTAGTAATAGGAAAGTCTATTTCCTGACCTTCTCGTTTAATGGTTAGAGTTACTTGAGAACCGATAGGACCGCGGATCAAACTTACTGCCTGATTTATATCCATTCCCTCAGTGCTTTGACCATCTATTTTGCTAATAATATCTTTAGCTAGAATACCTGCTTCAAAAGCCGGGGTATCTTCTATTGGTGAAATTACTACTAATTTTTTTGTATCCTGGTCTTGGGTTAGTTGAATACCTACACCTGTGAGTTCTCCAGAAGTGTCAATTTGCATATTTTTAAACTCTTCCGGGTCCATGAAGCGGGTATAAGGGTCTCCTAGCTTTTCTAGCATTTCCCTAATTGCATCATAAGCTTCTTCATCAGTTGTATAAGTTTGATCGAGATATTCAGTGCGAGTAGCTTTCCAGTCTACTTGATTGAAAGTACCATCAACATAAGTTTTATCAATAATTTGCCAAACTTGGTCGATTAATTCTTTAGGGTCGTTATTATTTAATGATGCTTGAGAGGAAAGATGAATACCAGCGCCTATGACAGTAACGCCTGTTAACATCAATGCTGTTGCACCAAGAATTAGCCCACGTTTTGCTATAACCATTTGTTTGTTGAATTAATTTAAACAATAATTACCATCACTACTATTATGCCTAATTTAGCATAAGTAATATAATGCTTGTAGCTAGGTTTTTGATATCTAAAAATCAAGCATGGAGAAGGGAATCAGGTAAATCTTCATCAATAAATTTAGGATATTTAAAGGGAATACTTGATTTTTTTCTTATGGTGTATGTCTAGAAAAAAATATTCTTATCTAACTTTAGGAGCTTGGTCAAACTTCAGCACTAATACCTTATTAACAGATATAAAATTATGAATATTTATAGCAGTCGAAGCAAAGGTTAAGATATATCAAAAGCTTAAAATTCAGACAACACCAGATTTTTCCTTCTTCCTTCTTGCTTCTGCTATAACTGTTTATTTCCCTAGTATTACTAGAGGTGTGCATCGATAATTCTTTTTTTACTCTCCTTAATATAAATTTAGTGTTAACCATTTTTTGGGGGTATATAAAATTATGATTTATTTATACAGTTCTTGAATGTTATTTTTAACTATCTCTGCTAAAAATAATATTAGGCTCACTCTCATCTATTAATTACAGCAGTTTTCGAGTTGATGAGGTACAAAGTTTTATCCTTTTAGGGAACAGCGGTGCGACCCCACGTCGGCGACAGACGTATTTGGTAGCGCACTCGGTATGAGGGAACATAGGAATGAATAAAAATTATAGATTAGTCTTAAACTGTACCTCACGCTTCCTAAAATTTTCTGTACAAGCTTTTCTAGTTAAAAAAAATAGTAGATTTATTTCCAATATTCCAACTAAAACATTGATATTTTATCTGTATCCAAATTAACTAATTTAGATTCTTATTAGATTCCTCATACCCAACAAGAAGAAAAGCCCCATCTATCAATTGTTAATTTAAAAAGCGTTTCAGTCCGGAATGCTCCGCTTTTTCCTACGGAAATGCTGAAATGCTGAAATGCTGATCGCTAGTTAACCAAGGAGTGTAATTAAGAATACACTCCCACTCCCAATTAAATGTTAATTATAAACTAGGGTTCAACCCAACGCCCATCAGTTTTAATTAAATTAATTAATTCTTCAACACCTTGAGACTCAGGGACTTTTTTAATTTCTTCCCGTCCACGGTATAAAGAAATATACCCTGGTTGCTTACCTACATAACCATAATCTGCATCTGCCATTTCTCCAGGGCCATTAACAATACAACCCATAACAGCAATGTCCAATCCTGTTAAGTGTTTTGTTGCCTCTCGCACTTGATGCAGAACATTTTCTAGATTAAATAGAGTTCGGCCACAGGAAGGACAGGCAACATACTCTACCATTGTTTTCCGCAGACCCAAGGCTTGAAGAATACTGTAGCAAACTGGAATTTCTTTTTCGGGTGCTTCAGTTAAAGATACGCGAATTGTATCCCCTATTCCGTCTGCTAAAAGTGTACCGATACCAGCAGTAGACTTAATCCGACCATATTCTCCATCACCTGCTTCAGTTACACCCAAATGAAGAGGATAGGCCATACCTAGTTCGTCCATCCGCTTTACCATTAATCGGTAAGCAGCAAGCATGACTGGCACCCGCGATGCCTTCAGAGAAATTACCAAATTGTAGTAGTCTAAGGATTCACAAATTTTAATAAATTCCAGAGCGGACTCTACCATGCCTTCTGGAGTATCCCCATAAGTAAATAGCATTCTTTCTGCTAAGGAGCCATGGTTAACTCCAATTCGCATGGCTTTATTTTGGTCTCGCAAAGAAATTACTAAAGGTTCGAGGGTTTGGCGGATTTTTTCACCTATTTCCTCAAATTCTGCTTCGGTATATTCGTTTCTGCCAGATTGAGGTTTATCGAATACATATAAACCAGGATTAATCCTGACTTTATCAACGTGCTTGGCAACTTCTAGAGCAATTTTCATACCATTATGGTGAACGTCAGCTACCAGTGGTACGGGTTTGTAGGTCTCTGTTAATTTCTGTCTAATCTCTGCTAAGGATTTTGCATGGGCCATACTGGGAACGGTAACGCGGACTATTTCGCAACCAATTTCATGTAAACGACGAATGGCAGCTACGGAACCGTCAATGTCAAGGGTGTCTTCATTGATCATTGACTGAACTACGACTGGATGGCCACCACCGATGGTTACATTACCTACTTTGACGGGGCGAGTTTTTCGCCTATGGATAGTTGTGTCAAAGGCGGGTTGATTTGCAGAAGTTTTGGTTGGGTTGGGTAGAGTTTGCATAATATATCGTTATATTTCTGTAGCGAAAGGCTCAGTAATAGATTTTGTCCTATATTCAGATTGCCACATAATTTGTCAATCTTATTAGTCAAGAGTCTAAAATTAAAAGTCATATGAATATTTAAAAAAAGCAAGTGGCAAAAAGCAAATTGCAAATATGAAAAATGCTAGTTTGGATCTTTTATTTTAAGCTCTATTTATTCCTTTAGTAATTATATTTATAGGTTCTATTGCTAAGAAATTAGCAAGAGGGAAAGGTTGGGAAAGACAAGATTTATTTTGGGGAATAGAACTTACCAATGGATAATTGATAATTAATCCCCAAAAGTTTAAAGCCTCTCCTTTTAAGGAGAAAAAAAATCAGATTTCCTTATATTCAATTCCGTTCCATAACGGTTTTAACCAGAGGTAATTATCCATTATTCATTATCCATTATTAATTAATGAAGTTATCTTCTATTTCTGGAGGTTTAACACTATTATTTGACTCTAATATTAATGCTGATGAGGCTCAAAAAGCTGGACTATTTATTACCGAAAATTTAAGGTATAAAGCCTCTCCATTCATGGATAAAAAAGAAAAAAATCCTTTTAGCCAATCTTCTTATTTACAAGAAGATGTAAGAGAGTGTTTGTAAACTAAAGATTAAGACGGCCAGAGTGCTTAATATTCGGTGGGTTACGGCGGAAAGTTAAATTTTGTTACGATTCATAGTTATTGTCGCCTAACCCACCCTACGCCTGGATTTAATATTCCTTTTACAAACAGTCTCTAATAATTAATAATTAATTATTAATTGTTGAAGATATCTTTTGGGCTTTTTATCTACGTTTTAAGTTTGCATCAAGAATGGCAAAACACAACACCAAGAGAAGAATCTTTTTGGTTGATTTTCTTTTCTAATATAATAGGTATAGGATTAATGACTTTATTTGTGTTTGGGATTAAGAGATAACAATTTTAGTTATGAAAGAAGAAGCTAACGACAGTTATCAAAAAAATGAGGCAGCATTTAGTAGAGAAAATGAAAATACTTCTACAACAATAGCTAGTACAGCAATGGTTACAGCATCTCTGATTGGAGCGGGAATAGGGGTAATAGCTGCATCAACTCCTATATTAGGAGCTGCTGCAATAAGTGCTGGAGCAGCTTCCGCACTGAAAATTATTCAAAGAAGGGGAAAGGAAAGAAAAGCGACCCAATAATTAGAGGAATAATGATAGTGATATTAAGTCTTATAGAGTATTTATAAGCAAAATATTAAGGGTCAAATATCGTAATGAATTTACATTCATGGCTAATATTCAATAATTAATACAGGACTTACCGAATAATGAATAATGAATAATGAATAATGAATAATTAAGAGTTGATAGTTAATAATTATTCATTCAAAAATTCAGGTTTAAAGCCTCCCCTTTTAAGGGGATAAAATAAAAAAAATCCTTTTAGTCAATCCTCTTCTTTTAAGAAGAGGTAATTATTAATTGTTAATTGCTGAACGATGAGGTACTAAAAACTAGGATTTGAGTGTGAGATTGTTTCCCTGTGGGTGGCAATGATAAAAATTTGTTGTAATTCGTAAGTCCTATAATAATTAGGGTTTGCTGAAAAAGTCTTTTTGCTCTTTGTAGGGAGTAGGGAGTAGGGAGTAGGGAGTAGTTAAGAGTCAGGAGGAATGGGAATTATAGAGGAGGTAGAAGTAACAATTATCTCTTAATTTTTCTGTCCTACTAAACTTTTTCTGCTAACTTTTTGCACCTTTTTGACCTAAAAGCTTGTACAATTTGGCGACTAAAAATTGCTAAAAGCAATATCAGTCAATGCTTTCAGATTTATTCAGCAAACCCTAATTACTTCTCTTTAAAAGAAGAGAGTCAATTAAAGTGATTTTTTTCTCTTTTTTATTCTGAAAAAGAGAGGCTTTAAAATTTAATTATTTGGTAAAAGTCCTAACTTTTTGATAACTATAGTGTTTCTATTTGAAATGTCAATCTAGATTTAGTTTTTTTCTTATAGAAAAAGCACGCCGTTCGAGTACCTTATATCCTTATATTTGCTACTCTTTAATGCTGTGTTCCCTCCTTTAATATTCCCTATTCCCTATTTCGTAGCACGTTTGTCTCCACATCCCAGAGCAAAACACTATATCGAGACTTTAGTCAAAAACATCTAGAAAATAAACTCAAAAATTTATACCAATTCCCATGCATTAATGCTTAATTTAGGTAAGACTTCAGTTATTAAGTAATTAAAAATAGCAGAATAACTTTTTTGCTAATTAGCAGCTCAGTTAATGTTAATTATTCATATCTTTAACTTCCCCTCCTGGGAGGGGTGAGGGGTGGGTTCCCTACTCCCCTACTCCCCTACTCCCCTACTCCCTTTATTCCCTATTTCTTCAGTTACAAAATTATCATAGTCAGCTTCAACTTGCTGCGCATATTTAAAAGCTAT
>NZ_JAAHGK010000920.1:0-3154 GCF_010672505.1 Okeania sp. SIO2B9
TTTTTACCGAGAACTAAACCAGCGTTAGCGGACAACCTCTCCCTCTTCCCTCTCTTCCCCCTCTCCCCTCTCTTCTGATTCAGCTTGGGGAGTTATTGAAGGCAAACTGAGCAAAACTTAATTCATTAATAGCATTCCATTGATAAATCTGTTCTCGGAACTTTTTCCACTGTTCGTAGACTTCTTTAAAGGTTGCATCCTGATTAGCTTTCTCTTCGTAAAATTCAAAAGCTGCTTTCTGTGCTGCTTGTAAAATTTCTTGACTGTAAGGGCGTAATTCAGTGCCACCTGCTATCAATTCTGCCAATGCTGCTCCGTTTAAAGCATCATATTGGGCGAGCATACTTATATTTGCTTGATATGCAGCACTTTTAAAAGTTTCCTGATATTCTTTTGGCAACTTATTCCATTCATCCAGATTAACTTGCACCTCAAAAGTCGGACCAGGTTCCCACCAACCAGGATAATAATAGTATTTCGCAGCATTATTTAAACCTAGTTTCTGGTCATCATAAGGACCTACCCATTCCGCAGCATCAAGAGCGCCTCGCTCCAAAGCTAGATAAATTTCACCACCAGGCAATACTTGAGCATTTACACCTAATTTTTTCATTACTTCCCCACCAAAACCAGGGATACGCATACTTAAACCATTTAGATCGTTAACTGTGTTAATCTCTCGTTTAAACCAGCCTCCCATCTGCGTCCCACTATTACCAGCAGGAAAACTAATAATGTTAAAGTCGGAGTAAAGCTTGTGCATTATTTCTAACCCTCCACCATGATAATACCAAGCATTCTGTTGTTGGGCAGTTAAGCCAAAGGGGACAGCAGTGCCAAAAGCAAGAGCTGAATTTTTACCAACATAATAGTAACTAGCAGTATGGCCACATTGTACTGTACCTTGTTGGACAGCATCCAGAACCTCTAAACCTCCGACTATTTCACCAGCTTGATAGGGGGTAATGGTAAATCTGCCATTAGTCATAGCTGCGACGCGATCGCATACTGTTTGTGCCCCACCAAAAACTGTTTCTAAGGAACGAGGCCAACTCGTGGTCATTCTCCATTTTACAGAGGGCAAGCTATCAGTAGAGGTAGTTTCAGTGGTAGTTTGACTACAAGCGGCTAAAGTTGCGACACTTGCAGCAGTTGCAATATGGTTAATTAGTTTTCTTCGTTTCATTGTTTTATATTATTTGTGTTTTAAGCTTTTCTACTTAGTATTAGATCAGGTTTCAGGGTTTGATATCTTGATCAAAGGGAGTAGAAACAGAAGCTGAAATCTTACCCAAGTATATAGTAAAATAGGCAAAAATACCTCAAACTATAAAGTCTAGCGCTATATTCACTGCCATCTCAAAAATCTTATTTATCAAAATAATTGGGTCGCGCAACCCCGCCTTGATTAGCAAAATGTTTTTAGAGGGTTGCTCTAATCCCTGTTACCAAAAAAACTTCTGTACGTCGCCAATCCGACGGCTCCCCTATCTGACTTCTGACTCCTGAGTTCGTTAAATTTCACCAAAGGCGATCAACGTGAAGCCACAATCATCAGGTCTGTCAGGTGATGAAGTCACAACAACTAAGTGATATGGCATAACTTCAACAATGGCAACTGACATATTAAATGTCTTCCACTCAGGTCCTTGAATGGTACAAACTGGCGCTGGTTGTTTAACAAAAGGACGCTCGAACTCTATTAAATAGGTTCCTTGCCAAATTCTGCGGGAACGGAACCCTTCACCAAACATAATGTTACCGTCTGGATGAACAGCACCATAGATGTGTTGGATTTCTTTTCCCACTGAATCTTTGATAATTGTCATTATTGACTCCTGCTAGATTTACAGTAACTAAAAAAATAGTTTATATTAATTTGTTTTGCGGTATAATATCAAATCCGTTTAATTGGACATAAAAAAAATCTTCAATCGCCATAACTACGTTTATCTTTGTAATTCTTTCTCCTCCTGACTCCTCCTAACTTAACCATTCTATGGCTGTTTAACCGGGTTTGATATAATACCAAATCTGGTTACCATAAAGATACTGTCTTAAATTATTTTCTAATCCTTCTGCCTTACTTTATCAGGTAAAGCTTCGATCTAAATTGGATTAACGGTTACAGATGTCCCCCAAGCCTAAAAAGCCCTCAAACAAAAAGTCTGGGGCTAAATTTTAATGTTATAGAGCTTTCAATACAGCAATTATTTACTGTTATCTTAAAAAGCTCACCATAATTTTTCAAATTTTTCATTCCCTAGTGGTAAAATGCTTGCACCCATTTATGTATCGTTGATAGGTAGGGTAGGAGGGAATATCAAAGTTTTAGATATTGCCAAAAGCAATAAAGGTGAAACCACAATCTTCAGATCTGTCAGGTGAAGAAGTAGTGCATACAAAGTGCCATGGAGCAACGTCAACGACAGCGACTGACAGATTAAATGTCTGCCATTCACCTCCATAAATGGTACAAATTGCTGCTGGGGTGTCTACAAAAGGCTGGTCGAATTCTATTAGATAAAGTCCATAGCGAAGTTTGTGGCATTTGAAGCCTTCACCAGAAATTATCTTACCGTCTGGAGAAATAACACCATAGATGTGCTGAGTTGCTGTTCCCGCTGAATCTTTAAAAATTGCCATTACTGACTCCTGTTAGATTTTACTGTACTGTTTGAAATCAACTATAGAAAATTTAAACAGCTTATTCCTTCTTGCTGACAATATCAGCAATGGTTAAACCATTGAATACACTATTTTCCGACTTTTCTAGGATTTGAGTCAACAGTTATCAACCTATAGAATAGGTAGGTTAATTAATATGCTGTTAACATTTTTTGCAAGGGTTAAAACTCTTATTTAGCGTCACCAAAAGCAATAAATGTAAAAGCACAATCAATAGGTTGGTGAGGTGATGAAGTAATGCAGATGAAGTACTCTGGATTAACTTCAACTATGGCAACTGACATATTAAATGTCTTCCACTCATTTCCAGTAATAGTACAAACTGGTGCTGGAATACCATCAAAAGGACACTCGAATTTTATGATATAGGTTCCTTCCTTAATTTTCTGGCTCTCAAAACCTTCGCCGAACCACTTACTACCGTCTGGTCGGACACCAACATATCTACGGTGGTGTCGGACCAGAC
>NZ_JAAHGK010000921.1:0-3151 GCF_010672505.1 Okeania sp. SIO2B9
AACTAAAACTGTTCGGTCTCGACTTAATTGATCGATGGCCTCCTGCACTAAACGCTCAGAAACAGTATCAAGGGCACTGGTGGCCTCGTCTAAGATTAATATTTCTGGATCTTGCAGTAATGCTCTAGCAATAGCCAAGCGTTGACGTTGACCCCCAGAAAGCATAACACCCCGATCGCCTATTTCGGTATCCCATTGCTTCGGCAATTCCATAATAAAATCATAAGCATTAGCTTGTTTGGCAGCTTGAATAATTTCATCTTCTGTGGCATCAGGACAAGCATAAAAAATATTATTTCTGACTGTGTCGTTGAATAAATGAGTCGTTTGACTAACAATACCAGTTCTTTTTCTGAGACTGGTAATATCGAACTCACGCAAGTCAATGCCATCTATAGTAATGGAACCAGAGGTAGGGTCATAAAATCTTGGTAGTAGGTCAGCAAATGTTGACTTACCTGCTCCTGAACCTCCCACTAATGCTAAAGTTTTACCTTGAGGTACAGATACATCAACATTTTTGAGAACTAGATTACTATTACCTGGATAAGAGAAAGAAATTTTATTAAAATGAATTTTCCTCCTAACTTTTTGAAAGGGTATGGAACCAGGTTTCATTATTGGTTTATTATCTCTTCTCCATAAGTCTACAGCCATATCAAAACTAGCAGACCCTTTGGCAATTTGATTACGGGTACTATTAATTCCTGATATCATTGGTAGTAACCGAAATAGAACTAAAAGATAGGTAAGTAAGATAGCAGAAACATTTTCCATTGTACCGGCAAATAAATTTTTACCTAATAATAAAATACAGATTACTGTAATTATGCTTGTCACTTCATTAACTGGTGCGATTAACGCTGAATTCATTTTTTCTTTCAGCGCTATATTTTCCAAGGACAGCATTAATTTTCTTAACTGTTTATATTCTCTATTTTCGCTACTTACTGATTTAATTAACCGGATACCACTGAGAGCTTCAATTACTTTGATTGCATAAGTTTTTTGTGCCCGGTTCAACAAAGACCCAAATTTTTTTGAACGAAGGATAAATAATTGATTAATACCTGCTATTAAGGTTACCAATAGAGTAGAAATCAAAGTAAGTTGCCAAGAGATAGAAATTAGTATGCTTACAAATAATAAAACAGTTATTAATTGAGTTATTAAATTAATATAAGCATTAACTGTTGCAGTACACTGAGCTGTATCTGAGCCTAAACGTTTTGTTAAATCTCCTACTTTTACTTTTGTGAAGAAGTCTAAGTCGCTGTCCATTAATGTTTGGAACATTTCCGATTTAATACTATTTGTGAGCCTACGACTAAAGGCTACTGATAACAAACTCTTTAAATATATGGTTAAATTTTTCAGAACAATAGTTAATATGACTGCTAAAAGCATCACCACAAGACGATACTTTTCTGGTACTCCCTCAAAAGGAGATAATAAAAAATTAATTATAGGTGGAGAACCCTTCAGTTCAATTTCTTGCCCAGAAATTTGCAGTAGTATAGGTACTATTAGGGCTGTATTAACTCCATTAAATAATCCTCCGGCAAAACCTAATGCAATATTTCCTATTATGTGGAAAGGATAACGCCGAATAAATCTTAAAATAAATTCTTTTGTAGACATTTATATTTTCCTTGTATCTTACAATATCTCAATTTTTACTACTCTTAATACCTGCTCACTAAATTTTGATTAACTCTGATAAAATTTCTGCCATAGCATCAATACTATAATATTTAATACATCTTTTTCTAGCTTTCATGCCTTTGGTATTTGCTGTAGCTAAGTCGTTAAATATTAATTCAATTTGTGCTGCAATTTGTTCGGGAGAACTAGGATCGACTAAATAGCCAGTATTGCCTACAATTTCTGGAATATCCCCTACTTTTGTGGCGATAATTGGTTTGGCCATTGCCATTCCATCAGTTAGTTTTAATGGAAATTGTGCTTGAGCTTCTGGAGTATCTCTCTGGGGGACTACTATTATATGGGCAGCCGCTACAATTTCTGGCATAACTGTAGGTGGATATTTTGGCATTTTAATTATCCAATGTCCCCATCTTTCCATTAGTTGACGGTCATAATCATCATAAGGACTACCTCCGACAATGACCAACCTTAAATCTGGCTGATTGATATTCTCTAGGGCTATTAAAACATCTTCTACGCCTTTATAAGGTCGTGGTGCCCCTGGAAACATTAAAATTTTATAACCGCTCAAGCCATAACGAGTTCTACTTACCTCTGGATCGTACTTGCTTGGGTCGAATAAAGTTGTGTCTTTTCCATTTGGTAAATAAGTACCACCAAAGCGTTTTTTGAGAAATTGATTGTGTAGAGTTACCCTGTCTGCTTTGGAGACAAAACTTTCTATCCATTTTAAATAAAAGGGATGGTCTGGTTGTCGCAATGCTCCTTCTGGTTTCAAGATATCTCTAGCTAATTGTTTAAGACTGGGATGATATTTCCAACTATCTCCTCCATGCCAGCTTAACTCCCAATCGTCAATATCTAAAAATACTGGGCGATGGATTTGCATTTTTCTGATTAGAGATAAACCTAGGCTGGTAGGTTTTAATTTGTAGGCGTAAATTATGTCTCCTGTTATTTTATCTAGAAGTTGTTTGGCTGATAATAAAAATTTGGGATAGTAATTGTGGCTATCTATGGCGATGATAGTATTTTCCTGATTAGTTGTTAGTTGTTGTTTTTCTCCACTAACAAAGCCCACAATTTCTACATCTACTTGTAGTTTTTTTAGTGCTTGAGATAATAAGAAAGGACGTACTGCGCCTCCCCATCTTCCCACACCACTGGTTGATAAGTCACTAACAACTAATGATATTTTCACTGATGATTAATTTCCTGAGTTTACTACTTCTATTATAATTTTATTTATTGGATCTAAGGATTATTTTATTAATTTGGTAATTAGTTATTGAGAAATTTTATTCTATATTCCTATGTAGATATTTTATTTGTGCGATATTTTTGAATAAAAATAGTAGAGATTAGTGTAATGGATAAATTTAAAAAGTATTGATACAACTCAAGACCTATGAAGATAGTCATAAATTATTTTTTTTATTTATGGATAGCAAGATAGCAAGTTTTTCTAGTTTATTGATATCAA
>NZ_JAAHGK010000922.1:0-3150 GCF_010672505.1 Okeania sp. SIO2B9
TCTTAAGCAGAATTCAAAATACTGATTTCTGCTTAAGCGTTTTGCTTCATACTAAAAATTTAGTATGATTTCAGGATCTAAAATTTCAGACTTGACCAAAGACGACTACACCCTTGAGGAGAACTATAAAATAACAAATTCACTAATAATTTTAGAGCTAATTTTTCTGGGTTATCCTGGGAAGTATTTTCAGAGTATATGTGATATTGTTTATATGCTTTTTTAAATTTCTCAAGATATTCTCTTAATAAAGTAACTGATTGAGGTTTAGTATTTTGAGCAGCCACTTGTTCCATTAATGCTACTGCACGACGAATTAATGCTTGGTTTTGTTTTGCCAAGTGACATATAACTAAAATGAAAGATTTCGCTTCCTCTGTTTTCAGAGGTTGGTTTGCCGACATTCCCCGTTTTTCATCTACCACTAAAGTCAGTTCATCAGCTAACTTGGGAGATATATTCAATTTACTCGCTACTCGCAATATGCTGTCTGAATTAATTCCTGTTAAAACATTTAAGGCTAATAATTCCATGTCCAATTTTGTTCTAATCTGGTTTGACCGAACTTTTTTGGCCACAGTAGGCTGGGTATAATCTTGTCTCGAAGGCAGTATAAAAACTGAGGTATTGCCGGGAGCAGCAGATGTTACCATATTATAGACCTCTTAAAAATTTATTACAAGCACGTCTATTGTAGTCGTACTTTGCCAAATTGTGTCTACTATTCGGAAAACTTTATTTGACAAAATATTTATTAGACATCTCCTCCAAAAGAGGCAACAGGCAACAGGGAAAAATAATTGATAATTTATGGATAAGAATTGATTTGATTTTTGATTTTCACGCCTATGTCTATTTACCAATATTTTTTTTGAAAAATAATTGTTTGATTTCTGAATCAGTTAATAAGTATAATTTTGGCATTCAGACCATTATTCCGTAAAACTTTTAATAGTTGATCGGCCTCAAGACGACTACGAAAAGCTCCTGCCTGCATTACTGAATTACCATTAATATTCGTGGAAAAAGCATCTGGTACAAGCGATCGCAACTTATAGGTCTGAGCAGCATTATTGACATTAACAACTACTCGATAACGTAGACCCAAGGCCGCAGCACGACTTTGAGAATTACGACGTAAGGATAGTCTAGGCAAAGGGTTGGGATTAGGATTTTGATTTCTGCCAATACCAGGAGGTACATAACCCCCACGACCAAGGGGAATATTTGTGCTTGGTACAGATAGTAAACCAGGAGATGCAACTGGGGTAGTGGGTTCAAAACTTGGGTTAGTGCTGCTTGGAGGCAAATTTCGCCATCTTTCTAAAGTTCTGCTCCCTGACTCTGGTGGCGATACTGGTATTTCAATTGCTCGTGTATTCTGATAATTAGGATTAGTTTGTAGTAGTCTTTGTAAGTTGCCTTGATGAGTTGTTGTCTGGTAGGAATTTCCCCTAGACCTTGTAGTTTCTGGAGCTGGGACAGGGATAAGAATTGTCGTAGAATTTCCCGGTCTTTGTCGTGAAATAATACTATCAGAACTGTTCTGCCCCTGTAATTTTTCTGCTGAAGCTGAAATATTTGATTTCTTTGGGGTTGTCTGAATTTCTGGTTCAGTCGATGCAGTTTCCGTAACAGACTTTTCCTGGACAGACTCTGTTTCTCGATTTACTGTAGGGGTAGTTACAATATTCGGCAAAGGAGCAACTCGCGGGGGTGGAGCAATTTTCCCAGCAATGTCAATACTGCCATAATTACGACCGCCTCCTAAAGAATTTCCATAAGCAGGAAGAGTTTGACCTTTTACTGCATGATAAATATTATACCGAATGTTATTACGAATAGTATTACGACCAGGTTCTTGAGAATTACCTAGATCTGGTAATGATTTAGCGATCACTGCTACTCCATCCTGTCTATTACCCTCAATATAATTACCCCGCAAAATTGGGCGTGCATTTCCTTGAATAATAATCCCACTTTGATTTTCAATCAGACGGTTTCCCACTACTTTTGGAGCAGCATCATCAGATATTTTCATTCCAATACCAGTATTTTGAAACAAATTATCTCTAATTTCCGGCTGAGAATTATGATAAATTGTGATGCCACTTACGCCATTTTCATAGAAATTATTTTCCTGAATAATTGCTGTATTACTACCCGCTATAGAAATGCCATTTACAGTATTACCACTCAAAGTATTTTTACTAATAACACAACCACTAGATTCTATCCATAAACCATAACCTTGAAGATTAGGATTTATGACTGTTACGCCACTTAAATTAGATTCATTAGCAGCTACTATTGTAATATTTTTCCGATTTAAAGTCGGACTATTAAAATTACCTCCACCTTGAATCAAAACATTTTTTCCACGGTTAAAATAGTTACCTTTGATGGTAATTTTTGGCTGCAAAATTAAAGGGAATTTTTCACCTGTTCGTCTATTGTAAGTTCCAGGAGCAAGTAAAATTGTTGTGTGAGGTTGAGCAATTTTCAAAGCATAAGTAATAGTTTTCAAAGGAGCTGTTTTAGTACCATCTCCAGAGTCACTACCAATAGATGAACTAACATAAAGTACATTTATTTGAGAATTAGCTGGAGTTTCTGGGGATTGGGCTACTTGTTGTGAAAATGGTACTGCCAAACTTGCAGAAGTAAATACCCCTAGTAGCGCAGTGGCTAAAATAGGTGATAAAAAGTTGATTTTACGCAGTAAATTTGTTTGATTATTTTCCTGCGAAAAAAGGATAAATATTTGTTTCACGGCTTTCTTCCTAGGAAACTGTGACAGACAATTTAGTTATTATATTTTGTCAAGTATCTCTTATTATAGATGTTTTGAACAAATATTTTAATTTTTGTAAAGAGTAGGTTGATTTTTAAGGATAATGGATACCGCTTGAACAGTGATAAATAATTAGGCAGGAGTCAGGAGGGGAAAAAAGTTCTATCACGCGCTTAAGTGACCAGGTTATAAGTCTTAATGTATCTAGCAAAACTTATTTTTAGAGATAGAAATGGAACTTTGCAATTACCCAAAATTAGTTACTTTTGCCACCAGTTTTGCTCTTAAGAAACTTTACAAATACCTGCTTGTCGGTGGTATTTAGGGGAGTTTCACCGAAAAATTTTGGTAGTTAT
>NZ_JAAHGK010000923.1:0-3149 GCF_010672505.1 Okeania sp. SIO2B9
TAACTAACTGACAATAAAACAATAGATAAATATAAGAAGTAGAGATGATGTGGTCGTAGCTGAGGTATTGATAGATTGAGGAGAGATTTTTTGCTAGTTTCTTGAGTTTTTTCAGTCGGAAACAGATTTGCTAATTGCTCTCCATTTAATCCCATAGCATCTGCATATCGCTTGATTAAACCTTGGATATAAACAGGCTCAGGTAGTTTTTCTAGATTACCTTCTTCTATAGCTTTTAGCAAATTAATTCTAATCATTGTTACTATTGCCACTCTTTCTAAACAAATAGAATGTTTCTCTCGAAATCTTTTTAATTTATATCCTATATCTACTAATGTTTGGTTTTGTTTTTCTTCAAAAGAAAGTTCCTTTTCTTGATGAAAGCGTTTGTTAAATGGTAATAAAAAGAAACTGTTTTTAATATTTTTTATTGCTGTAAAATTTACCATTGATTTAATTTATAAAAACTATTACTTTTGTCATAATGAGAGTGATACTGATAGGATAATAATTAATTTGTTGATATCAATAATATTCTTGATTTTCCGTCATCAATTTAATCATTAATTTTAATTTTATAACTCCTAAATATATTGCTCATACTATTGTTTCAAAAGCTTGATACTAGATGTATTGCGATAAAATCAGCAAGATTTATCTAGAAAAAATTATGAAATTCTATGTGGATGTTTTGCTTATTATACCCACTTAACTCCAACTCTTAAAACTCTCTAAGTTTTAGCTTAATTGAGAACTTTTATTGATTTGGTCATGCAAAAAGTTAATTTCAAAATCTTTTAGAGGTCGGTAATGACCACTAGGCAAAACAGACTCTCCAGGTACCTGCAACTGGATTTGGCCAATTGCAGTACGGTGTAGTTTCACAACAGGATGTCCTAATTTTTCTGCTACTCTACGAATTTGCCGATTTCTACCTTCAGAGATAACCACTTCTAAAAGAGTTTGAGAATTATTACTTTCTTCTAGGACTTTAACTCGAGCAGGTAAAGTTTTTTTACCAGATAAGATAATACCCTGACGCCACAATTTTAATGTCAATTCTTGGGGATGACCTTCTACCCATACTTGATAAGTTTTGGGAAGACAATGTTTGGGATGGGTCAAACAATATGTGACTCGACCATCATTTGTGAGGAGTAATGCTCCTGTAGAATCTGCATCTAAGCGTCCTACTGGATGAATCCCCTTTCCGTTTCTCAGTTCTGAACTTAGAATATCTAGAACCTTACTACGTCTACTAGGTTCCGAACAAGTGGAAATTACTCCTATCGGTTTATTGAGCAATAAATATATAGATTTAGGACGGTTTTCTGGTCGGAGGGGCAAACCGTCAACTTCAATGCTGTCCAATTCCGGATTGGCTTTTTCACCTAATGGGATAATTATACCGTTCACCCTTACTCGTCCAGCTATAATCATTTGTTCGGCTTGACGTCGAGAGGCTATTCCCCACTGAGATAATATTTTTTGTACTCTTTCAACCATATTTTTAAGTTCATCACTTTTGTCGATTCAGATTATTAGTCAATATATATAGCAATCATATTTCAGTTGTAAGATTTTAGTGGTAATCAGGAGTCAGCCCTTAAAAGTCAGAATATAAAAGGATTTTGATCGATCTTAATTGTTCTTAAATATCTCAAATATCTCATAAATCATTCCTGATTGCTATAGCAATCCTCAAAGCAACATATAGTTTTTAGCATTTTAATTTGAGATATAAACATAAAATCATATATTTGAAGGAGCGACTGAACAGCAAGTAGACCAGTTAAAGTTTGACAGAGTTCATAGTTTCTGGCAATAGAAAAAATGACAGTTGCTAAAGGCAATTCCCTCAAGGGATAAATAGAGCTAAATGTATAATTTTGAGTTATTAGGAGTTTTCTATCGCTCAATTAATCAAACTACTTGGAGTAAGCAGAATAACTTTTGACAATTGGTTAACTTGATGGGATAAAAGAGGGTTTTTCGGGCTATATATATTGAAAAGTAAGAGGCAGAAAAACTAAGTTAAGTCATTCTAGGCAGAGGAGTCGGGGAGTAAGGGAGTCGGGGAGTCGGGGAGTCGTGAGCATTTTATGCTTATGAGAATTGGTCTTGCTTACACCAAATTAATATAAAGTTGCATAGAACAATATTTTAATCAGGCGTTGCCTGTACATTAAAGAAAAACTTGTTAATAAATTTCATAATTAGGGCTTGCTGATTAAATCTAAAAGCATTGACATATAAAGACAAGTGCCTTTTTGGGGTCGAATTGCAGTGCGCCTGTTTCAGCTCTTCACGCTCATGCATGGAGCGTATTTTAGGCTCATAGTTGGGCAGAACAATTCAAGGGACAATTGTTACTCCTACCTCCTCGCTCATTCCCATTTCTCCCCTCCTGGGAGGGGTTAGGGGTGGGTTGTCTCCTACCCCTACTAAAAGACTTTTTCCGTAAACCCTAATTATGTGCCATCGACACACCCAATATCTACCACCTGGTAGTTTTCACTCATGTTGACTACAGTAAAAATTATAGATATACCTAAAGTTTAATAAGTTGCAGAAATAGTTGTATTCTATGTTAATGAAAACTGCTATAAATACCCGAAAAAAGTCCTAGAAAATTTAGAATTTTCCTACTTGGCCATTGCCTAGCCCGAAATTGCTAGATATACTAGCTATTTCAGAAGCTAATTTAGCTTGAAAAAGATACCAAATGGCTTCTATATAATATTCTCCGTCTCTGGAAATAATTACAAAACTGACTATACTAACCTAATGGTGTCTTTGATGAATAAAAATTTACCAGAAGTGAATCAAATTTCTGATTCTGATGTTGCTATTAGAAGTCAAGATGAAATATCAACTACAAGAAAAAGTAGAATTGTTAGTAGATTTTTATCCCCTGCATTGAAATTTTGGTTAAAATCTCAACTAGAACAGGTAGAACAATTAAAAGTTCTGATTGAAGGTGGTGATCGCCAAATTCTTACAGGTAAAATTCCGCAGGTTTCTGTTGCTGCTTCTAATGTGGTTTTTCGAGGATTAAATTTAACACAGATAGATTTATCTGCAACTGGAATTAAGATTAATATTGGTCAAGTTATCAAGGGTAAACCATTACAAATATTAGAATCTAG